>DASXOZ010000022.1:115000-151320 GCA_036493895.1 Candidatus Binatia bacterium
CGGCTCGAGCGAGGCGTTCCAGCGCGTGATCCGCAAGGTTCCGCGCCTGGCGTCTTCCGACGCGACGGTGCTGATCACCGGCGAGACCGGCACCGGCAAGGAGCTCGTCGCCAAGGCGATCCATGCGGGAAGCCCGCGCACCGGCGCGCAGTTCATTCCCGTCAACTGCGGCGCGCTGCCGGAGGATCTCGTCGAGAACGAGCTGTTCGGTCATGCGCGCGGGGCGTACACCGGTGCGGCAGGGCCGGGTAAAGGTCTTCTGGCCGAAGCCGAAGGCGGCACGCTTTTCCTCGACGAGTTGAACAGCCTCAGCTTGTCGGCGCAGGCCAAGCTTCTTCGTTTCCTGCAGAACCGCGAGTACCGCGTGCTCGGCTCGACGCGCCTGCTGCACGCCAACGTGCGCATCATCGCCGCGACCAACGTCGATCTCGGTCGCGAGATCGCGTGCGGCAGCTTCCGCGCCGATCTCTACCACCGCCTGCACGTGCTGTCGGTGGAGATGCCGTCGCTTCGTTCGCGCCGCGAAGACGTTCCGCTGCTCGCGCAGCATTTCGCGCGGGTGTTCGGTGCGCTCTACGGAAAAGAAGGCGTGCACTTCAGCCCCGCGGCGCTGGCGAGCCTGCTGCGCCACGAATGGCCCGGCAACGTTCGCGAGCTGCAGTCGGTGGTCGAGCGCGCCGTGCTGCTGTCGGCCGAGTTCGAGCTTGGCGAGGACGACATCGGCCTTTCCGTCGAGGAGGAGAACGCGGGACACATCGAGATCTCCCGCGTCGTCGCCGCCGACGCCTCGCCGGGTGGCGCGCCGCCGGGACACGAGATCTTCCGCGAGGCCAAGGAGAGGATGGTGCGCCAGTTCGAAAGGACTTACCTGGTCCAGGTCATGGCGGCCGTCGACGGCAACGTCTCGCGTGCCGCGCGCCTGGCCGGCATGCAGCGGCGCGACTTCCAGCGCCTGCTGCGAAAGCACGACGTGCGTCGCGCCCAGCCCCGGGCATGGCTTGCCGGCTGACGGCGGCGTTCTCACACTCGCTCCTCATCACCGGCGGCCTTGCATCGCACGCGGTGGTCCATGGCATACAGGCCCTCCGCAATTTTTGCCGCGGCGTGCGCGCGCACCTGTGAGCTGCGCGAGAGCACGGCACCGCCGGTCGATTGCGAGCAAAAAAGGACGTCCCCCCACGCGGGTGGGCAGGTGTTCTTCATCAAATTCCGGCACGATTCCGGTCGCTTATGGCACCTTGCTTGCTAAGCTATCAGCGTGGCATTGCAGCCACCAAACAAGGAAAGGAAGGAGCAAGAAAACCATGGGACGTTTTTCACAGTTTCTGAAGGATGAGAGTGGGGCCACGGCGATCGAATACGGGCTTCTCGCGGCCCTGATCTCGATTGCTGCCGTAGGCGCGATGAAGATCGTCGGCACCAAGCTTTCGACGACGTTCAGCAAGGTCGGCGCTTCGCTCTAAGGCGCGACGACCACGGATTCACAACCAGGCGGCCCCGCACCGGCAACGGTGCGGGGCCGTTTTCGCATCGGGCCCCGGTCCTTGGCGGGCCATTTTCATGCAAAGCCGCTGCAGCGACCGCCCTGGAAGAAGCCTGCGCGCGGCCGCGAAGAGATGGTGGCGAGATTGGCGCCGTGTTTGCTAGACTAGCTGTGGCCGACGGGTTCGCCGGTCCGGGCACCCGGAAGCCATAAAAAAAGAAAAACAAAAGGAGAATGGGGACATGGGACGTATCTACGGGTTTCTCAAGGATGAATCGGGAGCGACAGCGATCGAATACGGCCTTCTGGCGGCCTTGATCTCGATCGCGGCCATCGGGGCGATCAAGGTCGTCGGCACCAAGCTGTCGACCGATTTCAGCAAGGTCTCTGCCTCGCTGTAAGCTCGGCGGCTGGGAGGCAACTCCCGCAGCACTGCCTGCCCCGCCCCGGAAACGGGGCGGGGCAGTTCCATTTTGGGGCCCGCCGTCCGGCGGGGAGGCACGGCCGACCACTCGTTCCGACATTTTTTTAGGCAGGGGACGATTGTGGTGGCGACTGGCATCAACCTTGCTGTAGTTTGCCCCGTGCCCTGGAGCCAGGCCCGTCGGCGGCGGCCAGAGCCACTAAAAACAAGGAACAAAGGAGTAGGGGAAAATGATTAGCGCATTCATCAAGGATGAGTCGGGAGCCACGGCGATTGAGTACGGTCTTCTGGCCGCTCTCATTTCGATTGCTGCGATCGGCGCGATGAAGGTTGTGGGCACGAAGCTGTCGACCACCTTCAGCAAGGTCGGCGCCTCGCTGTAACACTGCAGGACAAGGCAACTCCGAACACTGCTCGCCCCGGTTCGAAAGAGCCGGGGCGAGCTTTTTTTTGCCCGCGGCACGGCCGCAGACACGCCGTCCGACGAGCCGGAGCTGCGGTCCTGGCCAGTCGGTGCGGCGCCCGCAATCAGGATATCGAGGACTGCGCACACCCCGGCTATCGCCGTAAGGCGCTGCGCTTGTCACAGTAGAGTGCGGGAACGAAGCCGCACTAATGGCGGGGGAGCAGCGCAGCATTGTGCGGGGATCATGCCGCAGGCAGGGGAGAGTAAATCGCGTCCCGCCCGAGCGGGTGGGATCGCCCGCCGACCGGGGGACCTCCCGCGCCCACCCTGCGGGGTTGGCGATCGACGGCGCGGGATTTTTTACGCACCCGTGGCACCCTGCTTGCTTATTGGTGGCGCGGGGGAGGTCCTGGGGGACGACCCGCAGGCAACGAATGGACGGGAAGAAGAGGAGGGCTCCGATTCGGAGTAATGGGCTGTCGGCTTGCGGACGTGACCGCGTAGCGAGGCAGGAGGCTGCGGCGACAGAGCTCGAGAGGCGAGCGGTCGGCTTCGGCCAGGCCGCCCGGCGAGACACGTGCCAAGCCTCGCGCTGAGGCTGGACGTCAGGCAAGCTGCTGCAGGCCCGGTGCTGCAACGCCCGGGCAACCCATACTCGACCCTCGGAGAGAAGTTAGGTGGACTTCGCAATCCAGGTCGCTCTGGCAGTGGTCGTCGTCACTGCGGCGATCACCGATATTTTGAGCCAGCGGGTTCCGAACTGGCTGACCATGCCGGCGACCGTCCTCGCGCTGTGCATGCAGTCGGCAGTCGGCGGACCCGGCGGAGTTGTGTGGGGGCTCGCAGGATGGCTGGCAGGCTTTGCGCTGCTCATTCTCTTCTATGCGCAGGGCGGAATGGGCGCGGGGGACGTCAAGCTTCTTGCGACGATCGGCGCCTTCACGGGGCCGTACAGGGTGCTCTGGATCTTCCTGTACACGGCGCTGTTCGGAGGTGCATATGCCCTCGGCATTGTTGTATATTCGATGGTGAGTCGCGGTGGGTGGGCCGATGCGGGTCGGCGACTGCGACTGGAAGGGACCTCGCTGCTGCTGTCCGGGGGAGATACGGCGCCGCTTTCGGCGACGCTCCGCAGCTTTCCGAAGCTCCGCTACGCCATCGCGATGGCGTTGGGCGTGGCAACGGAGCACATGATCGGGGGTCCGCAGCTGTGATGGTCGGTCGTTAGAAAGAGGTGGGATTATGCGTCGTTATCGTCCATTCCTGTTGCTGGGCCTGGCCGCGATCATCGCGTTCTCGACGAGCAGCGTTGCCTATCGCTGGCTGAGGGCCCAGTCGACTGTCACGCAGGCTCCTCCCGTCGACACGACGACGAAGGTCGACGTGGCCGTTGCCGGCTTCGACATCCCGCGCGGCTCCACGCTGACGGCCGAGATGATCAAGACGGCCAAGCTCGACGCCACCACGCTGCCGGCCGGTGTCTTCAAGTCGGACGAGGTGAGCGCGCTGATCGGCCGCGTCGCCATCGTCGACGTCGTACAGAACGAGGCCATCCTCCAAGCCAAGCTTGCTCCCCTCGATGCGACGCGCGGCGTCGCAGCGCTGGTCGATCCGGCCAAACGCGCGATGTCGGTGCGGGTAGACGACGAAGTCGGCGTAGCCGGATTCGTCAAACCGAACGACCGCGTCGACATTTTCGTGACGCTGGACTCCGAGGAAAAAGGCAAGGGCGAAGCTCAGGCGGTCACCAAGCTCGTGCTGGCCGACACCCTGGTTCTCGCCATCGGTACCGAGCTCGTGCGCACCGGCAAGGACGAAACGGCGACGCCGGTGCAGGTGATCACGCTGGAAGTGACACCGAACGAAGCCGAGAAGCTCGCGTTCGCGGCCACGCGCGGCAAGTTCCGCCTGGCGCTGCGCAGTCCGCTGACGAAGGAAGAAACGCTCACCCCCGGAGCGACCATCGAGTCGCTGCTCAGCAGCTACCAGGGCGGCGACAGCGGCACGAAACACAAGAACGGTTCCGACGACCAGGGCACCGGCGTCTGGCTGATCAAGGGCCGCGAAGTCACGTTCGTTCCGTTCTGAGGCGGCACCGGAATTGCTGCGGGGGATGAGACAGATGCGAAACAATCTCGAGAAGAACGCAGTTGGAGTGGGGACAGGCCGGACGCGCGCCTCGCTTGCGGTGGTCGCCGTCACGCTGGCCTCGGCGCTGCTACTGGCGGCTAGCCGCCCGTCGGCGGCCGACCCCGATGGCGTTGCCCCGCCGGGAAGCCTCGACGTCACGCTCGGCAAGTCTGTCGTCGTCGAGAGCCCGATTCCGGTGGTGCGCGCATCACTGGCCAATCCCGGAGTCGCCGACGCCGTGGTGCTCTCGCCCAGGCAGGTCTACGTCACTGGGGCCGGCACCGGCACGACGAACCTCACGCTGTGGCAGTCGGACGCCGAGGTCTACAAGATCTACACGATCAACGTCCATCCCGACCTGAGCCAGCTGAAGGAGCAGATCTACCAGCTCTTCCCCGATGAGACCGGCGTGCGCGTCTCGTGCAGCGCCGACCACATTGCGGTGTCCGGCACCGTGTCCAGCTCCGCGCGCGTCTCGCAGGTATTGTCGGTGGCCGAGGCGTACGCGCCCGGCAAGGTCGTCAACCTGTTGCAGGTTGGCGGCGTCCAGCAGGTCATGCTCGAGGTGCGAGTCGCGGAAATGAACCGCGAGCTGATCCGCCGCCTCGGCATCAACATCGGCTACGTTGCCGGCGGCTCCGATACCTGGGCCACGACGACGCTCAACGGAATCTCGGCGATCTCGCAGCAGGGTGTCTTCTCGGCGGCCTCTCTCGAGAAGGCGGCGCCGTTCGGCTTCGTGCCGGTGGCTGCCAACGCGATCCTGCGCTTCACGAACAACGGCGACGACTGGACGGTGTTCTTCGATGCGCTGAAGGAAAACGGCCTGGCCAAGATCCTGGCCGAGCCGACGCTGGTCGCGCTGTCGGGCCAGGAAGCCAGCTTCCTGGCAGGCGGCGAATTCCCGGTGCCGGTTCCGCAGGCCCTCGGCACGACGACGATCCTGTTCAAGAAGTTCGGCGTCGGGCTGAACTTCACGCCGACCGTGCTCGGCGGAAACGTCATCAGCATGCGCGTCGCTCCCGAAGTGTCCGAGCTCGACTTCGCCAATGCCATCGTGCTGAACGGCTTCATCGTGCCGTCGATCACGACCCGCCGCGCCTCTACCGTCGTCGAGCTTCGCGACGGCCAGAGCTTCGCGATCGCCGGCCTGATCCGCGAGTCGCTGCGTGAAAAGCTATCGAAGTACCCGATGCTCGGCGACGTGCCGATTCTCGGTACGCTGTTCCGCTCCTCCGAGTTCCAGCGCCAGGAGACGGAGTTGATCATCTTGGTCACGCCGCACCTGGTGAAGCCGATCAGCAGCGGCGAGGACACCACGCTGCCGACCGACGACTTCGTCGAGCCGAACGACCTCGATTTCTACGGCTTCGGCAAGATCGAGAGGACCTCGGCACTTACGCCCACGTCGGCAGGCGGTGCGATGACAGTCACAGAGGAGGAGCAGAGGACGGAGACCCGGACGGTGACGCCCGCACCTGCGGCCCCCCACGCCGCTTCAGGTCCGGTCCACCACTCGGATGCCTCCCCCCACGCCTTCGATGGCGATTTCGGTCACGTGAACCCGTGAGGCCGGAGAAACTTATGAAGACTTCCAAAACGAGAGTCCCGGTTTCCTGTTCATTGGCAGCAGTTTTGCTTACTTCTGCAGTAGCACTGACATCGGGATGCGGCTACCTTCGCCAAGCTCGGGACGACGTCCCCATGAACATTGCCCCGGCTGCCGAGAGCGCACAGGTTCTCAATCCCGAGGCGGGCAAGAACCAGCGGGCCGTTGCAGGCCTCGAGGGAAACGTGGCAGCGAACGTGAACGACGGTTACGTCAAATCGTTCGAAAAGAAGGAAGCACCGGCGCGCGCCGTCGAGACGTTCGTCGGCCTTCAGGGAGTCAGCTCTCAGTGACCCTTAGCATCGCGGGAGCGATGCGGGGCCCGACGCAAGGCGCGGGGTTGGTTATGAGAAAAGGAACCACCAAGGGACAGAAGGGAATCGCGGCGGTCGAGTTTGGCCTCATCATGCCGGTTGTTTTCCTTTTGCTCTTCGGAGTGATCGAGTTCGGCACGGCATTCTGGCGCCAGCAGATTCTGACGAGCGCCGTGCGCGAGGGTGCTCGCAAGGGGATTGTCTTGAGCACGCCGCGCTACGGTTCGGCGACCAAGACTGCGGTGACGGCCTACCTGTCTAACTTGGGGTGGGACACCTCAAAAGCCGTAGTGACCTGCTCTCCGAGTGATTGCGGCACTGCATCGGCGTCCGGTTCGAATCTCCAGGTCAGCGCGACCTACCCGACGAGCCTGGTGGTTCTGTCGCACCTGCTGCCTGGGGTTCTTACGGTGAACGGTTCCGGGGACATGACACTGAGCGCTTCGGTTACGATGCAGATGGAGTAGCGACGGGAATCGGGTGTTCGGGGCACCCATCGCCGGAGGGCGGCGAAGAGTTCTGCGGGGATCAATACAATCGGGGTACGACACGGAAGCTGCTGGCCGGCGCACCGCGTGTCGTAGCCGGATCAGGAGCGGTGCAATATGGCAGCAAATCGAAACAGGGACGGCGAGAAGGGCGCATTCAGCATCCTGTTGGCGCTCAGTCTCGTCGTGATCATCGGGGCGGCGGCTCTCGCGATCGACCTCGGCTACATGCTGGTCGTCAGGTCGGAGCTGCAGAACGTCGCCGACACCGGTGCGATGGCGGCAGACCGCAAGCTCGCGCAGCTGTACGAGACCAACAACGCCTCTTCCGGCTGGGGCACGTACGTACTCTCGTCGGGCGACAGGTCGACGATCGAGAGCGCAGTCAACTCGCTGACCCAGGCCAACAAGGCCGGCGGCAAGGCGATCTCGGTCATCTCGAGCGACTTCACCTACGGCAAGTACAACACCACCAGCCACGACATCGTTGCGACGAGCCCGGCCTACACCGGCGTGCTCGGCATCAAGGTCGAGGCGCGCCGCGACGCTTCGGCCAATGGAGTGCTCTCGACCCTGCTCGCGCGCGTGCTCGGGATTCAGTCGATGTCGGTGCATGCGACCTCCGGCGCGTCGCTGTCGGCGCTGGGGTCCGTGCCGGCGGGTACCGGACTCGGGATTCCAGTCGGCATTGACCAGGACTGGTTCGCCGCGCACCCGGGCGCGTGCGGGCACCGCGACAAGAGCGGCCACGGGATCCGCCTGTACCCCGCCACGACGGCGAGTTGTGCAGGCTGGCACACGTTCACCGACAGTCCGGCCAGCGCCGCGCGCCTGGGGAAGATCATCGATGGACTGAAGGACGGGTCGTACACGACCCCTGCCACAACGGCCAACAGCACGTATTACCAGTTTACCAATGGCACGATCGACACCGACTTCAACAACCTGAACAACCTGTTTCAGCAGAAGAAAGGGACCGATGGCACCTGGACGACGCTGATCCCGGTGTACAAGTCCAACTCCTGCAATCCCCCGAATGGACAGCAATTGATCGTTGGCTTCGCAACCATTTGGATCTACGACGTTGGTTCGAGCCCCAACAAGCACATGGACGTCACCGTGGACTGTAACGTGGTCGACTACGGTACTGGCGGCGGCAACGACTACGGCACGCTCATGGGACTCCCGGGAATGGTCGAGTAGAGGATCGTTCCGGGCCGGAAGGCAGAGAGAATGACGGGCAGAACTGGGGTACGACTCGAGATCTACAACGACGGCGTAAGGCATGCGTTGGAGCAATATGTCGCGGCACTGTCCGATTTCGTGCTGCGGCGTGACGAGGATACCGGACTTCCCCAGTTGCTCGTGCTCGAGCTGGATGCGACGGATCCGGACGAAACGTTCGCCCGGATCCGCGCGGTCCAGCAGTCCTCGCCAAGCATCGAAATCTTCATCACGTCCGCTCGCATGGACCCCCAGCTCCTGCTGGAGGTCCTGCGCGCCGGCGTAAAAGAGTTCCTCACCCAGCCGCTGCGACCCGACGAGGTGCAGCAGGCTTTCCAGCGTTTCCGCGAGCGCCACGCCGAAGTCGGCTCGGTCGATGCACGGCGCAACGGCAAGATCGTCTCGGTGGTCGGCGGCAAGGCCGGAGTCGGCGCAACCACGCTGGTCGCCAGTCTTGCGGCGGGCCTGAAGATCAACGGCGCTGCCGTTGGCGTCCTCGATCTCAACCTGCGCGGCGGCGACGTTCCCGCGTTCTTCGATCTCAACCCGATCCGCAGCCTTCGCGACGTCGACCTCGACCTTTCGCGCCTCGACTACGCCTTCCTCGGCGAGATGCTGACCAAGCACAGCTCGGGCCTCGACGTCCTGCCACTCGGCGATTCGGAGCTGTCCGGCACCAGCATCTCGTCGGAGTGCGTGGATCGCACGCTGCGGATCATGCGCACGATGTTCGACTTCGTCGTCGTCGACTGCGGGCACAACATCGACATGGCCTCCTACGCTGCGCTCAGCCTGTCGCAGTACGTGCTGCTGGTGGCAACGCTGACGGTTCCGGTGGTCCGCCGCAGCAAGCGGCTCCTCGACGCGCTGCGCGGCGAGGAAGGCTCCGGCCTCGACCCCTCGGTGATCAACCTCGTGGTCAATCGCTACAACGACCGCGACGAGCTGATCCTGACCGAGGCGCGCAAGGTGCTCGGGCTCAAGGCCCAGTGGCTTTTGCCCCACGACCACGAGGCCGCCGGGGACGCCCTGAACGGTGGCCAGCCGGTCATCGCCCACGCTCCGAGGTCGCCTCTTTCCAAGGCTATCCAGAAAATCGCGGTCGAGTTGCATGCGCCGTCCACGGGAAGCCAGAAGTCTTCGTTCCTTTCTGGTATGTTCCGTTCGGTCAGCGACAGGATCACCAAGCCGACCCCGTCGGTGGCCTGAGGTCCTGAGATGTCGCGAGAGGGGAGGTAACGACGATGGGAATGCCTGCGGCCCAGGGGAAACCGCAACCACCCAGCCAGACCCCGTCCCTTGCCGGCTACCATGAGCTGAAGGGACGCGTCCACGAGCGCGTCATCGAGGTGCTCGACCTTTCGGCCGCCGCTGCGCTCGACGAGGAGTCGCTCAAGCGCGAGCTTGGCCGCCTGATCCAGCGGATCCTGACCGAAGAGCAGGTCCCGCTGAACATGCGGGAGAAAGAGCAGCTCGTCATCGACATCCAGAACGAGGTGCTCGGTTACGGCCCGCTCGAGCCGTTGCTGAACGACGCGTCGATCTCCGACATCCTCGTCAACAACTACCAGAACGTCTACGTCGAGCGTCAGGGCAAGCTGCACCGCGCCGACTGCCGCTTCCGCGACGACGTCCACCTGCGCAAGATCATCGACCGCATCGTCAGCGGCGTCGGTCGCCGCATCGACGAATCGATGCCGATGGTGGACGCACGCCTGCCCGACGGATCCCGCGTCAACGCGATCATCCCTCCGCTGTCGCTCGACGGACCCGCCGTCTCGATCCGCAAATTCAGCCGCGATCCGCTGATGCTCGGCGATCTCATCAACAAGAAGTCGCTGACGCCCGAGATTGGCGAGGTGCTGCAGCGCATCGTGCGTGCGCGCCTGAACGTGATCATCGCCGGCGGTACCGGCACCGGCAAGACGACGATCCTCAACATCCTGTCGGGGTTCATCCCCGGCGACGAGCGCATCATCACGATCGAGGACTCGGCCGAGCTCCAGCTCCGCCAGGAGCACATCGTGCGCCTGGAGACGCGCCCGCCCAACGTCGAAGGCAAGGGCGAGATCACCCAGCGCGAGCTGGTGAAGAACTGCCTGCGCATGCGTCCCGACCGCATCATCCTCGGCGAAATTCGTTCCGGTGAAGCGCTGGACATGCTCCAGGCGATGAATACCGGCCACGACGGCTCGCTGACGACCGTCCACGCGAACACGCCCCGCGACGCGCTGACCCGTATCGAGACAATGGTCGCGATGGCCGGCCTCAACCTGCCGACCAAGGCGATGCGCCACTACATCGCGTCGGCCATCGACGTGCTGATCCAGATGACGCGACTTTCGGACGGCACGAGAAAGCTGACCAGCCTGTCGGAGATCACCGGCATGGAAGGCGACGTCGTGACTCTCAACGACATCTTCGCGTTCTCCCAGACCGGCATCGACGGGCAGGGAAGGGTGCGCGGGCGCTTTGCGGCCACCGGCATCCGGCCCAAGTTCGTGCAGCGTTTCGAGTCGCTCGGCCTGCACGTGCCCCAGGACCTGTTCAACCCGCACCGCGTCTACGAGATCTGAGGCCCGGCCGATGCCGCTGCTCGTCGCCGCCGCGATCTTCGTCTCGATCCTCCTGCTCGTGATGGGCCTGTACTACCTGTACGACCAGGCGGCCTACGGCGATCCTACCGCCGCCGGCCGCCGCATGCGCATGTCGATGGACGCCGAGGCCCGCGCCGCGGCGATCGACATCGTGCGGCGCGATGCGATGCAGCAGGACGAGTGGTACGTAGCGCTGATCAATCGCTTCGCGCCGCTCGGATCGATCAAGCGCCTTTTGCGCCAGGCCGACAGCGACATGCCGGTCAGCGTCTTCCTGCTGATGACGACGGTGTGCGCGACCGCGGGTCTCGTCATCGCGTTCTACCTCCGCCTCGCGCCGCTGTTCATCCTGGCGGGGGCCGCAGTCGGCGGCGCGCTCCCGTACCGGTTCCAGGCGCGCAAGCGCAGGAAGCGGCTCAAGGCCGTCGAGATTCAGCTTCCCGACGCGCTCGACCTGATCGCCCGCACGCTGATGGCAGGCCACGCGTTCATCATGGGCCTGAAGATGGTCAGCGAGCAGCTCGAAGACCCCATCCGCTCCGAGTTTCGCAAGGCATTCGACGAGATCAGCTTCGGCGTCGGGGTTGCCGAGGCCATGAAGGATCTTTCCGAGCGCGTCGACTTGATCGACGTCAAGTTCTTCGTGACCTCGCTGCTCGTCCAGCTCGAGACCGGCGGCAACCTGGCCGAGATCATCCAGGGCATCGCGGGGCTGATCCGCGCGCGTTTCGAGCTGTATGGCAAGATCCAGACGCTCTCGGCCGAAGGCCGCATTTCGGCGCTGGTCATGTTCGTGCTGCCGTTCGGGCTCGGCGGAGCGCTGTTCCTGATCAACCCAAGCTACATGAGCCTGCTCGTGACCGATCCGGCAGGCCAGTCGATGCTCAAGGGCGGCTTTTTCATGATGCTGCTGGGCCTTTACGTGACCAGGCGAATGATCCAGATCAAGGTCTGAAGGCGGCACGATGGAAGCGACAACCACGACTCCGATCCTGTACATCTCCGTGCTGGCCTTCATCTCGTGCTTCCTGGCCGTGCTCGGCATCGCCGGTGTCATGGACGTCGCACGCGGTCGCCGCGACCTGAGGGCCCGCGTCGTCGGTACCAACGACGGGGCCGCGCGTCCCGAGGACCAGACCGGCCTCGGCTACTTCCGTGAGCTGTTCATGAGCCTTCTGCGCCGCATCGGCGAGGCGAACCAGGACAAGAAGGAAACCGGTCAGGGCTCTCCGCTGATGCAGCGCCTGATGAGCGCGGGCTATCGCCGCGAGCAGGCCCCGCAGATCTTCACCGGCGTCAAGGTCCTGTTCGCGGTGGTGCTCCCGGTGGTCACGTTCATCCTGCCGATCCCCGCGCTGCAGGAGTCGTCGCTGGTCTCCAACCTGTTCGCGTACCTGGTGATGGCCGCGATCGGACTTTACGGGCCGGAGCTGTGGCTCTACCAGGTCAGCAGCGGCCGCAAGCTGCGCATCACCAACGGCTTTCCCGATGCGCTCGACCTGCTCGTCGTCTGCATCGAAGCGGGTCTCGGCCTCGACGCCGCGATCTTCCGCACGGGCGCGGAGCTTGCGATGGCGCACCCCGACCTCTGCGAGGAGCTGCACCTAGTCTCGCTCGAGCTTCGCGCCGGCCTGCCGCGCTCCCAGGCGCTGACCAATCTCGGCTGGAGAGCCGACATTGCCGAGGTCAAGAGCCTGGTCGCGCTGCTGATCCAGACCGACCGTTTCGGAACCAGCGTCGGACAGGCGCTGCGCGTTCACTCGGACGCGATGCGCACGCAGCGCACCCAGCGCGCCGAAGAGATGGCCGGCAAGCTTCCCGTCAAGCTCCTCTTCCCGCTGATGTTCTTCATCTTCCCGGCGATCTTCATCGTGATCCTGGGACCCGCGGTGATCCAGGGCATGCGCATCCTGCTGCCCACTCTCAGTGGAAAGTAAGACGGGCCCGCGCCCGTATTCGCCAAAGGCATGCAACGTGAAACTCACTCGTAGAAGCGGGACCCTTCTGTCCACGGCGGTTCTGGCCGGAGCCGCGATGGTGGCCGGCTGCGCGGTTCCGAGAATGCTCCAGGAGCCTTTCGAGAAGGGGGTCTACAGGGACATCCTCGAGCGCCAGGAGCAGAACATCCCGATCGACGACGACAAGCTGAAGAAGCTTCCGGCGCTGACCGGCGCCGACTACGAGAGGCTCGGAGATACCTATCTTTCGAGAGGCCAGCTGGGAATGGCGCGCGCAAAATACCAGAAAGCGCTCGAGCTGGAGCCCTCCGAGTGGAGGCTGCAGTACAAGGTCGGGACGATCTACCTGCGCGAGAACAATCCGAGCGAGGCGCTTCCGTACTTCCGTGAGATGATCAAGCACGACCCGAGCAGCGCCTACGGCTACGAAGGCGAGGGGCGCGCGCTGCTCGCGATGAAGGACCACGAGGCCGCCGAGAAGTCTCTGGAAAAGGCCGTCCACCTCGACTCTTCCAGCTGGAAGGCGCAGCTCGCGCTCGGGATGCTTTACGACGACCTCGGGCGTATCGACGAAGCAATCGCCGCGTACGAAGCCGCGCTGCGCATCCGGCCCGGCGAGGCCTCGATCCTGAACGACCTCGGCGTCGCCTACTACCTGCGCAAGGACTACGCGAAGTCGATCGAGACGCTCGAGAAGGCGCTGCGCACGGCCAGGCCCGAAGACCGCAAGCGGGTCTACAACAACCTCGGCCGCGCCTATGCGCGCACGGGTGCGTATCCTCGCGCCGTCGATGCGTTCCGGCGCGGCACCGATCTGCCGACAGCGTACAACAACGTCGGCGTCGTGCTGCTCGAGCAGGACAAACCGGCCGAGGCTGCCGGCTGCTTCGAAAAGGCCATCGCGAGCGCCGGATCGTACTACGCTGCTGCGCACGACAACCTGGCGGCGGCCGAGGATCGTGCCCGCGGCGCCAAAGGCGGCGGCGGACAGATCGCCTGCCCATAGGGGCCGGAACCGGCGCGTGCAGGCCTGCGTCAGCCTTGCGGCTGAGTGAGCCCGTGGCACCCGCGCGCGGCAGCTGACCCCGCGCGGCGCACCGTCCGTTGTCGCGTTGCACGTACCTGCGTGCTAGCAGCTTGCCGAGCCCCTCCCGGAGAACCAATGATGCGTGCTGTCGTCTGCAAGGAGTTCGGTCCGCCCGAGTCGCTGGGCGTCGAGCAAGTGCCCTCGCCCGTGATGTCGGATTCGCAGGTGCGCGTGCGCATCGAAGCGTGCGGCGTCAATTTCCCCGATACGCTGATCATCGAGAACAAATACCAGTTCAAGCCTTCGCTGCCGTTCTCGCCCGGAGGCGAAGTCGCCGGCGTGCTGAGCGAAGTCGGTGCGGCCGTCGAGGGATGGAACGTCGGTGACCGCGTGATCGCGATGTGCGGGTGGGGCGGTTTCGTCGAGGAGATGGTCGTCGATCCCGCACGGCTGATGCGCATGCCCGAAGGCATGGACAGTGTCACCGCTGCAGGCTTCACGATGACCTACGGCACCTCGCACTACGCGCTCAAGGACCGCGCCAACCTGCAGCGCGGTGAGACCCTCCTCGTGCTCGGCGCCGCCGGCGGCGTCGGGCTTTCCGCCGTCGAGATTGGAAAGGCGATGGGCGCGCGGGTCATCGCCGCTGCCAGCAGCGCCGACAAGCTCGAGGTGTGCCGCCGCTACGGCGCCGACGCCGTCATCGACTATTCGCGCGAGAGCCTGAAGGACAAGGTCAAGGAACTGACGGGCGGCAACGGTGCCGACGTCATCTACGACCCGGTAGGCGGCGACTATTTCGATGCCGCGTTCCGGACGATCGCGTGGGAAGGGCGCTACCTCATCATCGGGTTTGCCGCCGGTCGCATTCCGACGCTCGCGATGAACCTCGTGCTGCTCAAGGGCTGCCAGGTCGTCGGCGTGTTCTGGGGGTCGTTCACGGCGCGAGACCCGCAGGCGAACCAGAGGAACCTGGCCGAGCTGGCCCGCTGGTGCGCCGACGGAACGCTGAAGCCGCTGGTCAGCGCGACCTATCCTCTCGAAGAAGCTTCGACGGCTCTGCGCTCGATGCTCGATCGCAAGGCGGTCGGCAAGATCGTCCTCGTCACGGGGCACCCGGCGGCATGACACGGGCCGGCGAAGGCACGCTGTCGGGTCTTGCCCGCACCGCGGCGACCAAGGCGCTGCGAATCGTCGTGCTTGCGGCTGTCGTCGCGTGGGTGCCTGCATGCTCGGCGATGAGCGCCGACTACGTGATGCCGCTCGTATGGCACGTCGAGTCGGACGACGGCCGCGTCATCGACTCGAGCCATCCCGACCAGGCCATCAATCCCGCGTCGGTGACCAAGCTGGCAACCTCGCTGCGCGCGCTCGAGACGCTCGGCGCCGAACACCGGTTCACGACGACGTTCGCCGTCGCGCCGGTGGGCGGCAGCGGCAAGGGCGCGGTCTCGCTCGTCGTCGACGGCGGCGCCGATCCCGACTTCCACTTCGAGAATGCGATCCTGGTGGCCAAGGCGCTCGGTGAAGCCGGGCTGGAAAGAGTGCATGGGGATCTGTTCGTCGGCGCGACGTTCTGGATCGGCTGGGAACGCGGAACCGTCGGACGTGAGCCCGATGCGGCAAAGCGGCGCCTCGACATGGGGCAGAGGCTCGAAGCGGCGTGGAACCCCGCCCGCTGGAGCGCCGAGGACCGCGAGGCCTGGAACCAGATCGCGAGCCGGCGCCACTGGGAATCCGCCCGGCCGCCGTCGGTCGTGATCGACGGGCGCGTGCGCATCGACGACCCGCCACCGTGGCACCCGGTCGTCGTGCATCGCTCGGAGCCGCTGCTGGTTGCGCTGCGACGCTTCAACGTCTTCTCGAATAATGACATCGAAAGGCTCGATTCGTCGATCGGACCGGCCTCCGGCCTCAAGGACTTCCTCGTCCAGGCCGTCGGCCCCGAGGCCTCGGTGACCAGCTTCGAGACCTCCTCGGGCCTCAACCGCAACCGCATCACCCCGCGGCTCGTCGTCAAGCTGCTGCGATCGCTGCGTTCGTGGCTGGCGGTCCACGGCAAGAGCCCGTCGGACGTCATGCCGGTGCTCGGCTGCGGCACGAGCACATTGTCGGAGCTGTTCCCGAAGCTCGTCGCGAGCGGGGAGGCGGCCGGCCTCGTCGGCAAGACCGGCACCTTGAACCTCGAGGACGGCGGTGTCTCGGCGCTTGCCGGGTTCTTCGCGGGCGGACCCGGCCTCGTCTTCTTCGTCGCGGCGCCCGGATCGGGCGCAGAGTTGCCGCGCGCGCGCATCGTCGAGGAAGAGTGGGTGCACCGCGTGTTGCTGAAGCAGGGAGCCGCCGGGCCGCTCGTGTGCCCGGCGCCGGTGCCGACCTCCGACGAGCTCGCGCAGGTGGAGCGCGTCGCCGACGAAACCTCGCATTAAGTCGATGACTTGCACTGCGTGCAGGCGAGGTTGAGTTGCGGCCGGATTGCTGACACAGGAGCCTCTGCGGCAGGTCGATACGGCGGTCCCATCGGGCGCGCCTGCCGGCGCCGCAAGCGCCGCGACTGCCGATTCATCCCAGCGGAGGAGCCCTCGATGTCCGACCTCGTACCCGCCCACGGCGGGCATGCCGAACCCATTTCCTGCACCGTCCCCGAATCCGAGCGCGCGGCTTTTGGCGCCGCCGCCGAAAAGCTGGTCAAGGTCCCGGTTTCGGATGCCGACCTTTCCACCGTCTACCGATTCGGCGACGGCGCGCTGACGCCGCTTACCGGCCCGATGGACTCGGCGACGTTCAACCGCGTTCTCGACGAGATGGTGATCGAGCGAGGCGGGAAGAAGTACGCGTGGAGCATTCCGCTATCGCTGCCCGTCACCGCGGCCCTGGCCGCGAAGCTTTCGAAAGGCCAGACCGTGGCGCTCGTCAACTCGGCCGGCACCGTCGTTGCGACCCTCGAGATCTCCGACATCTTCGAATGGGACAAGCAGCGTTACATTTCGAAGGTCTACCTGACCGACCGCACCGATCATCCGGGCGCCGACATGGTGCTCAAGGGCGACGCCGACAAGACCCACCTTCTCGGCGGCACGATCCGCGTCCTGCCCCAGCCGAAAAATCCGAAATTCGGCCGCTACGTGCTCAGTCCGAAGGAAGTGCGCGCGCTCCTGAAGGCCCACGGCTGGAACCGGGTCGTCGCATTCCAGACCCGCAACCCGCTGCACCGCGCGCATGAATACGCGCTGGTCTACGGCCTCGAGCAGCTCATCCGCCAGGGCCACAACGCCGGTGCCTGCCTCAATCCGCTCGTCGGCGAGACCAAGGGCGACGACGTGGACGCGGAAATTCGCATGCAGACCTACGAGGCGCTGATCGCGTCGCGCGGCATCGGCGAAGGCGACAGCGATCCGTCGCTGTGGGCACCGCGCGGCGAGTCGGTTCCCGACCGCGTGATCCTGCTCGGCATGGACATCAAGATGTTCTACGGCGGCCCGCGCGAAGCGGTCATGCACGCGATCTACCGCCAGAACTTCGGCTTCACCGACATCGTGATCGGCCGCAAGCACGCCGACGCGCCGTATCACGACGGCACGGCGATCTGGGGAGACTTCGACGCCCAGGACATATTCGACAAGCTGCCCGGCGAGCTCGTGATCAAGCCGCTGAAGGTCGGCTTTGCCGCCTACTACGATTCGGCCGGCCGCGTCGACCTGATGGACAACCACAAGGACGAAAAACCGGTGTTCATCTCGGGCAAGCAGGTGCGCCAGACTCTCGTCGAGGGCAACGAAGTCGATCCTCGCATCATGAGGCCGAGCACGTCGCGAATCCTCGCGGACGCGATGTCGAAGCAGGTCGCCTAGCTACTCGACGACACGATTCATAACCTGAGCCCGCGGCCAGTCGCCGACAGCTCGCACTCGCGGCGCCGGGCATCATGACACTGCCGCTGCGGACAGGGTTTGACCCCGCTCGCAGCGGCAAGGTAGCCTTCGCTGCGTGCCGCGAGGCCGCGCCGCCCGTCGGGGTCCGGACGCGAGGCCGAGGCGCATGAAGGGGGACCTGCCATCTTGACTGCGCGCGCGCCGCTTCGGGCACGTCTGGCGATTGCGATCATCTCGTCCGTGGTGCTGCTGGTGCAGATCTGCGCCACGCGGCTGCTGTCGGCGACCGTCACCTATCACGCAGCCTTTGCGGTCCTGGCGCTGGTGATGCTGGCGCTGGCCGGCTCGGCCGTCGCGGTCTACCGGGACCGGGCGGCACGCGGATCGCTCGAGCAGACCGACCTGGGCCCCGCTGCGCGCGTCGCCATCATCGCCGGGCCCGTGATTGCCGGCACCGGGCTCGTCTACGTCCTGGCCGGCATGGTCGCCTGGCCCGCCGGATTCGGGCTCGGCGTGCACTTCCTCGTCGCGTTCGCCGGCCTCTACGCGTGCTTCCATGCCTGTGGCTACGTCGTCGCGTGGCTGCTGTCGGCGTGGCCTGAGGACGTCGGCCGCGTTTATTTCGCCGACTTGGCCGGGGCCTCGGCCGGCTGCCTGCTGGCGGTGCCCCTGCTCCAGGCGACCAGCCCCATCCAGCTTTTCTGCGTGTTCGGCGTCGCGGCGGCGGCCAGCGGCTGGCTGCTCGCCGAGGAGGCCGCGGTCGCGCGGCGCGCCGTCGTGGTCGCCGGCGTGCTTGCGGTCGTCACGGTGGTCGCCGCGACGCAGCCGACGTGGGTGCGGCTTCGCACGGCCAAGGACGAGGACCAGTCCTCGGTACTGTTCGAGCGCTGGAACCAGCTGACGCGCGTGACCGTGAGCCCCGAAGTTCCCGGCGTGCGCCAGGCCGTCGAGATGCTCGCGGCCACCGAAAGTCCTGACGCCGCCCGTGAGCAGGCGCTGCGCTGGGGTGCAGGATGGGGGATCAGTGCGGGCTGGCAGGGCCACGCGCCCGAATCCCTGTGGATCGAGCTCGACACGAGCGCCGGCACCCAGATCCTCAAGGGCGGAGGAAGCGGGCCACTGGACCGCTTCGATTCGCTGAAATGGGATGTGACCTCCGCCGCGTACTGGCTCAAACCCGGCGGCCTGCGTCGCACGTTCGTGATCGGCGGCGGCGGCGGCCGCGATTTCCTGACCTCGCTCGCCTTCGGTGCCGGCGCCGTGGACGTCGTCGAGCTGAACCCGCTGGTCGTGCGCGCGGTGCAGGACGAATTCGGCGATTTCTCCGGCCGCCCGTACACGCGCGAAGGAGTGCAGTACCGCATCGGCGACGCGCGCAGCGAGCTGTCGCGCTCCTCCCAGCATTACGACCTCATCCAGATGTCGATGATCGACACGTGGGCCGCATCGATGTCGGGAGCGCTGACGCTGTCGGAGAATGCGCTCTACACCGCCGAAGCGTTCCGCTCGTATTTCGACCACCTGGCGCCCGACGGCATTTTCTCGGTGTCGCGCTGGTACACGAACGACAACTACGCCGAGACCGCGCGTGTCGTGTCCCTGATCGGCGATGCGCTGCGGAACGCGGGGGTCGATCATCCCGAGGATCACCTGGCCGTCGTGTTCAATGCGTCTTCGTTCCACGAGAGCTGGGTCGCCAACTGCATGATGAAACGCAGCGCGTTCAGCGATGCCGACAAGGCGGTGCTGCGACAAGTGGCCGCCGAAAAGGGATTCGGAATCCTCTGGCCGGAGATCGACGGCGTCACGGTGCACCAGAAGTTCGACGTCGGTGCGCTCGTGCGGGGCCAGGACGCCGCGTTGCACAGCGAAGGCTTCGACCTGACGCCGCCGACCGACGATCGTCCGTTCTTCTTCTACATCCCCCATACGCCCAATGCGCAGGCCGTCTCGGCGCTGTTCGCGTTCCTGCTGCTCGTCGTCGTGGTCGTCGGGCGCGTCCTCGTGTTCGCTCCGCTGGCAGAGATCGAGGCGGCCCGTCCGGTCGAGCAGCGCACCAGCCTGGCCTCCACGCTGCCGGAAACCGCGTATTTCGCGGCGCTCGGATTGTCGTTCATGGGCGTCGAGCTCGGCGTGCTCCAGCGTTACATCGTGTTCCTCGGGCATCCGACGTACGCGCTCTCGGTCGTGCTGTTCTCGCTGCTCCTGTCGACGGCGCTCGGAAGCCTTCTCGTCTCGTCGCGGCCGAACGTTGCGCGCGCCGCGTTCCCGGCGTTGCTCATTGCGCTCGCGCTCACGGTGTTTGCGGTGCCGCCGCTGCTCGAGAGCTGGTACGGCTGGAGCCTTGCGGCGCGCGTGGTGGCAGCAGGCGCTCTCATCGTGCCTCTCGGCATCTGCATGGGTACGGCGTGGCCGTCGGGCGTCGCGGCCCTCGCCGCAGGCGGACGCGACCGGCTCGTTCCGTGGATGTGGGCCGTCAACGGCCTGGCCGGAACGCTGGCATCGATCCTCGGGATGCTGGTCGCGATGCGCTGGGGATACACGGTGCTGCTGCTGCTGGCGACGTTCGGCTATGCGGGCGCCTGGGTCGCGCGCGCGCGCATGGCTCGCCGCATTTCGCCGGCGGCTTCAACCTGAAGCTCAGGCTGGCGCCGCAGCGGCGGCTTCGCGGCAGGCCGATACCGACCACGCGAACAGCGCCGCGAGCACGAGGAAAAGCGGCTGGATTCCGAGAGTCGGTGCCCATTCCCACAGCGGATATCCGACGTACACTGCCGCGAGCGCGATCCGAGCCGCCAGCGAAGGGGAACGGTCGCGGGCGAGCCCGTGCTCGACGAGCAGCGCGACCGGAAGCACCAACAGCGCGGCGTCATAGTACTGCTCGTGAGGGCTGGCGAGCATCGTTCCGGTGACGGCCAGCGCCGTCCACGCGGGAGCTCCCTCGCGAGCCAGCGCGCGGTAGCGCCACCACAGCGCGACGATGGCGACAACGCCGAGGACGGCGAGAACCGTGTCGAGCGGGCTCGGAAACAGGAAATCGGCCGTTCTCACCCACGAAAAATGCTCGGCGAGGTTTTCGCGAAGCTCTGCCGGGCGGTAGATGCGCAGGAAGTCGAGCATCTGTGCGGGCCACGCCAGTCCGCACACCAGCGTGCCGGCGAGCCAGTGCGCCGCGGCCACGGCGCCTGCTCCGGCAAGCGCTCTCCAGCACCCGCCGACGAGAAGCGCTGCACCGATGCCGACAGCGTACTGCGGTTTGTAGCTCAGCAGGCCGAGCGCGAGCGCGACGCCGGCGGTGCTGCCGCGGCGAAGCGACGCGGCAAGCGCGGCAAGGAGCGCGAAACTGATCGGCGTGTTCTGGCCGCCGAACGTCGTCTGCAGCATCGGCTGGAAGCTCGCGATCGCGAAAACCAGCGTCCACGTTCCCCACGCCCGCGCGCGAATTGCCGGAAGCACGCGCAGCAGCATCGCGAGCCCGGCGGCGAGCGCCATCGCGCACGCCACGATGAACACGAGGAAGCCGCGCACGTAGCCGAGAACGACGAGCGGAGAGAGCAGCAGCGCCAGCAGCGGAGGATTCAGGTACGGTTGCAGCTCGGGCGAAGCACCGCCGAGGATGCGCGCCTGCAGCTCCCGCTGCGCGGCGATTTCGTAGAGAGCGGTGCCGTGGCCGTCGTGGATCATTGTCGCGCCGGTCCAGAAGGCGAGGAAATCACCGGTGCCCGTCTCGATGTTCCCGTGCGACGGAGCAGCGAGCGTCGCGATATGGCCCGCGACGACGACGACGAGTAGCGCGAGCATCAGCGCGGCAACTGCCGTCGCAAGCGGAGGCCGCGTCACGCGGTCGAGCGCGGAGCGAAGGTCGGCGAGCGCACCTCGGCCGACGCCGCGCTCCCGCAATGCGGTCGTCGCTGGGTCCGCGTCGCTCAACGCCGGCGCCTCCGGCGAAGGTCGCGCCAGATCAGCGCGAGCTCGAGCCCGCTCCTCCACGAATCCGACAGCGTCAGCTTGGAGCCGGCCACGTCGTGCCACACCTCGAGCGGGACCTCGACGAGCGAGGACGCGGCGACCGGCGCGACGGCGGGAGCGCCGGCCAGCAGGCGCCCGAGAAGCTCGACGTCGAAGGCCCAGCGCGACAGGAACGGCTCGGCCAGCGCTGCGCGCAGAGCTTCGGAGTTGCGAAAAACCTTCGCGCCGCACTGGGTGTCGTAGTACGTCGTGCCGATCGCCAGCGACGCGAACGTCGAGAAGACGCGGCCGGCGTAGTGCCGGGCGGCCGAGCGCCGGATGTCGCGTCCGGCCAGCGCGATGCGCGCTCCCGTCGCGGCTTCGGCGCGGCGTGCCTCGAATACTTGAAGGATCCGTCGCAGCTCGGCGACGGGAGTAGCCAGGTCGGCATCGAGAAAGCCGACGGCAGAGGCCCCTTCGTGGCAGGCCGCGAGCATGTGGCGCCGCACCGTCTCGGCCTTGCCGAGATTGCGGCCGTTGGAGACCGCGACGACCCTGCCGGCGGAGTCGGCTGCGATTTTCGCGAAAACATCGGCGGTGCGGTCCCGCGAGCCATCATCGGCAAGGTGCACGTCGACCGTCTCGGCAAGACGCAGGATTTCGCCGGGGTCGAGGCGCTCCGCCTCGTCATAACAGGGGACGACGATGACGGGACGAGCCACGGCCCCCCGAGTATGCCAGAGGTCGCCGGCAAATGCGGGACCGCTGCGCAAATCCCGCGTGCCCGGCCGCCGAAAACGTCCTGTCCGGGGTTTTCCGGCTACTGCCGGAGAATGCGGGACCACTATGGATTTCGCTCCGGCGTCGCGGTCGATGCACCTGGGCCTGCGCGAAACCCGCAGCGGCACGTCGATGGCGGTGGCAAGGACTGCCGCCCCGATCCAGAGTTGCCGGCAGCTACGTGGGAGGCGCGGGGAAGACGGAGTCCGGCGGCGGGGCCGGTCTGACAGCATGGGCGGCGGCCTCGTCCGTCGCGCTGCTGGCAGCCCTGGCGTGGCCTGCGCTGGCGGGGCGCGTGTACGCAGGAGACGACCTCGGCGCCTTCCACCTGCCGCTTCGGTGGTTCTACTGGAACGCGCTGAGGAACGGCGACGCCTTCGACTGGCTGCCGGGCCTGTTCTGCGGGTTCTACCTGACCGGAGAAGGGCAGGCGGGCACCTGGCACCCGCTGCACCTGCTGCTGTACCGCTGGCTCGACTTCCCGGTCGCGTTCAACCTCGAAGTCTTCGCGAGCTATCCGCTGATGTTCGCGGGCATGGTGGTGCTGCTGCTTCGGCCCGGCCTCGGCATCGATCCGCGGCCGGGCCCGGCGCGGGCACCGCTTTACGCCGCGCTCTTCGGCGCGATGACCTTCACGTTCTCGGCGTCGTGCATGATGCATTTCATGCACGTCAACGGCATCGCCGTCGTCGCGCATCTTCCGTGGCTGCTGCTCGCGATCGATATCGGGGTTCGCGACGAAGGACGTCGTCGCCGCCGTCTCGCGTGGTGCGCCGCCGCCATGCTCGTCGCGTCGCAATGCCTGTGCGGGCATCCGCAGTACGTATGGATCTGCGCCGTTGCCGCAACGGCGTGGGCATCGATGGCCGGCGTGCTTCTGGAGGGATCGACGCGGCGTGGATGGCGCGAGTGGAAAGGAATCGCGTATTTTGCCGCTGCCGCGGCGCTCGGTGCGCTGATCGGCTCCGTACAGCTCCTTCCGACGTGGGATCATCTCGGGCATTCGCAGCGGTTGCAGTGGGACGATGCGGCCAACGTCGCACCGCTGCACCCGGTCAATCTTGCCCAGCTCGTCGGGCCGTACCTGTTTCGCGACCGCGTCGACACCGTCAACACCGCCGAGTTCGCCGCGTATGCCGGCGCGGTTCCACTGCTGCTGGTGTTCTGGATGTTCGTGCAGGAGGCCGAGACCGGCGGGCGGCGCCGCGCAACGACCGCAATCGGGATCTTCGGGGTCGTCGCATTCGTGATGGCCCTCGGACACTACGGCGGCCTCTACACGCTGCAGACGTACTTGCCGGTCGTGGGATCGTTTCGCGCGTCGGCCCGCTACCTTCTGCTCGTGCACCTTGCCATCGCGATGCTTGCTGCCGCGGCGCTCGCACGTCTGGCCGCGTGGAGCCCCGGCACTGCGAAGGCGCGCAGCGACGTCGGCTGGAAGCTCGCACTGTTCAGCGCCGCAGTCGCGCTCGAGCTGCACGTGACGATGGATGCCGGGCGCGTCGGCACGGTGGCCGGAGCGCTGGTCGGCCCCGCGCTGCTGTCGCTCGCAGCCGTTCTGCTCGCTGCCGCGCTGCGGGGATGGCGACCGGCCCTCGCGCTGCTCGTCGTGCTCACTGCCGCCGATCTCGGCAGCTACGGGATGAGCTTTCTGGTGTGGCCGGCCTCCGCCCCGCTCGAAGAACTGTTGGCCGGACTGCCGACGGCGTCGGGCACCGGTCGCATCGCGACGCTGCAGCCGCAGGCGACGGGCAGCTACACCGGCAATGCGCTGCTGATGCGCGGCTGGCATCTCTCGGACGGCTACGCGGCACTGATGCCGGCCAGCGTGCTTCCCGCGGGCAATCTCGGGACGTTGCGCCTGCAAGCGGTCGAGAAGGTCTGGAGAATGCCCGGCCCGATGCCGATCGAGGGGCTGCGACCGCTGGATTCGCGCTGGTACGCCGTGCCGGACCCGATGCCGCGAGTGCGCCTGGCATCGAGAGCCGTCGTCAGCACGGATCCCGCGACCGACCTGGAGGCGCTGCCGGCAGCGGAGGCGGCGCAGACGGCTTTCGTGGCGCAACCTGTCGACGTCGGTGGCACCGTTGGCAAGGCCGAGTTGCTGCGCGACCGTCCCGGTGACATCGAGGTCCGCGCGGACGCGCCCCACCAACAGCTCCTCGTCGTCGCCGAGCGCTTCCACGAAGGCTGGAAGGCGCGGGTGGACGGCCGGGCGACCTCCTCGCTTCGTGTCGACGGTGACATGCTCGGCGTGCTCGTGCCCGAAGGCCGGTCGGACGTAAGCCTGGTCTTCGATCCGGACAGCCTGCGCTACGGCAAGCTGCTGTCTTGTGCCGGCCTCGCGCTCTGGTCGCTGATGTTCGTCGCCGCGCTGCGCTGCCCACGCGAGCAGCGCGCGCGATCGGCCGGGGAAGCGGCGTGAAAGCGTGGAAGAACATCGTGACGACCGACGTCGTCGTGTTCGTCGTGCTTTTCCTTGCGCTGATGGCGGTAGGGCCGTCGTCGCTGATGCACGACCCCGGCGTGTTCTGGCATCTTCGCGTCGGCAATCACGTGCTCGAGACCGGCACGCTGATCCGCACCGACACGTTCAGCTCGACGTTCCCCGGCAAGCAGTGGCTCGCGCACGCGTGGCTCTTCGACATCGTGCAGGCGCTCATTCAGAGGATCGACGGCTTCGATACCCTGCTGCTGGCGACGGCGGCATCGCTTGCCGCGCTTTACGCGTGGGTCACGCGTCGCCTTCTCCACGCAAGATTGCAGCCGGAAGCCGCGATCCTCGTGGTGACGTTCACCGTCGCCGCGACGGCGTACCAGTTCCAGCCCCGTCCGCTCGTCGTCACGTTCGCGATCTTCGGATGGATGTACGCGCGGCTGGTCGATTTCGAAGCCGGTCGCATCCCGCTTGTCCGCATGTTCTGGCTCGTGCCGGCGATCGTCGTGTGGGCGAACGTGCACGGCGCCGTCGTCGGCGGCGTGGCCACGATCGCGATCTGCGCCGCGGGCTGGACGCTAGCGCCGCTTCTCGGCTGGCCTTCGCCGATTTCGTCGCTTCGAAGCCTGGCGGCCGTATGCGGCCTGGTGGCGGCGTGCATCGCGGCGCTGTTCGTCAATCCGTACGGGCCGCTTGGCAGCGGACTGGTGCGCCAATGGTTCTCGGTCGTCAGCTCGCCGGAAATTGCGCGCCTGATGATGGAACACGCTCCGGTCAGCTTCTCCGATCCCGCGAGCTGGTTCCTCGTCGGATTTGGCGCCGTCTTCGTCGCCGCGTTGATCGGCGTTCCGTGGCGCCGCCTGCGCGTGACGTGGCTGCTGCCCCTGGTCTGGCTGGCGATGGCATGCTCGCGCGTGCGCCACGGACCGCTGTTCGCGATGGCCGCGGCGCTGGCGCTGGCAGAAATGTTCCACGAAGTACGCTGGATCCGCTGGCTCACGCATCACGGAAGCGAGCTGCTGAAGCCCGCCGTACGCGCACCGGACGCGCCGGCGCGGCGCATGGCACTTCCGGCCGCGCTCGTCGGGATCTGTCTCGTGCTCGAGATTGCGCGCATCGATGTGCCGGTGATCGGCCACGGCTGGAACCGGCTGGATCCCGACTGGTGGCCGGTCGGCATGCTCGGCGACCTGCACGCGTACGAGCAGGCTCGTGGACCGGGCGCGCCGGTGTTCAACGAGATGTTGTTCGGCGGATTCCTGATCTATTTCACGCCCGGAATCGGCGTCTTCATCGACGACCGCTGCGAGCTGTACGGTGACGCGCGGCTGGCCGAATACAGCAGGGCGCTGGCCGGCGACATGACGGTGTTCGAGCAGTGGGGCAACCAGTACGGGTTCGATCTTGCCCTTGTGCTTCCGGGCTCGCCGTTCGATTCCTACCTGCGGAGCAGTCCGGACTGGGAGCTGCTGCGGCAATCGAAGGCAGCGACGCTGTTTCGGCGCCGTGCGGCGCCGTAGCCGGCGCGGGTCTCAGCGAGTGCCGCTTTCCGCCGCGGCAAGCGCGGCGGCGTCGCGCTCGAGTCGCGACAGCTCGCTGTCTTCCTCGGTCGCATAGAAGCCGCGAATGCGGTGCTGCCCGTCGATCAGCGCGACACGTGTTCCGTGCGCGACGGCACCTTCTTCACCCGGAGCCCCGTCGCGGCTGACGCCGGTAAGAAAACCGCGCTGCACGAGCGGAATGACGTCGGCAGAAGGTCCGGTAAGGAACGTCCACGCATCGCTGGAGGCGATCGCGTGCTTGGTCTTGTACCCGGCAAGCACAGGCGCCGTATCGGTGTCCGGATCGACGCTGATCGAGATGATGGCCATGCTGGAAACGGGCACGGTGCGTCGAACCTGCTTCAGTCGCTCGACCAGGCGAGGGCAGGGGCCGGGGCAGCTCGTGTAGAGGAAGCTCGCCACCCACACCCGACCGTCCAGCAACGAAGACGCAAACGCAGAACCGTCGTCGGCAACGAGATGGAACTCGGGCGCCTGGCCGAGCACCGGAAGCTCGGGCTCCAGTCCGAGCCAGCGCCGCACCGGCAGGGCGAGCGCGAGGGCGGCAACGAGGACGAGGAGCGCTCCGGCGCGGATTGCCCGCTTCATCGGCAGTTGATCCAGGCCTTCAGGGAAGGCTGCCCGAGCCGCGCACCCGCGCGGCCGAGGAAGCCCCGGCGACGGTCGCTACGGCGAACAGCAGCGTGACCATGAGGCACGCAGACGCCGGCGGCAGCAATGCCGTTGCCGCCGGGCTGCCGAGGTAGAGCGCGTGGCGCAGCAGCGCGACACCGTACGTCAGGGGATTGCATGCGATGATGATGGAGAGCCACGAAGGCGTGCCGCCCGGCGGAAAGAACGCGCCCGACAGCAGCCACATCGGCATCAGCACCGACATCATGATCGCGTGGAAACCCTGCGTGGAATCCATGCGCCACGCGATCCACAGCCCGAGGCCTGCCAGCGAGATGGAGACGAGCACGAGAACGGGAATCGACGCGAGCACTCCGCCGAAGCCGATCGACATGCCGAACAGGGGCGCTGCGGCCGCGACCAGCAGCGCCTGCCCGACGGCAAGCACCGTGGTGCCGCCGATCTTGCCGAGCACGATTGCCGAGCGCGGCACCGGCGCGACCAGTACGCCCTGCAGGAATCCGGTGTTGCGATCGTCGATGATCGAGATCGTCGCGAAGATCGCCGTGAACAGCACGATCATCACGATCACGCCCGGAAAGAAGTATTCGCTGTAGCCGACCGAGCCGCTGCGGAACGAAGGGCTCAGGCCCGCGCCGAAGAGCACCCAGAACAACACCGGCTGCACGAGGGCACCGGTCACGCGGTTTCGCTGGCGAAGAAAGCGGACGACTTCGCGGCGCGCCAGCGCGTAACTGGCAAGCATGGTGCCCGTCGCCATCGCTCAGTCCTGCCCGCTGCCGAGCTCGTGCCCGGTCTCGCGGATGAAGACGTCCTCGAGAGTGGGCCTGGCGAGCTGGATCGATTCGATGCGGCCGGGAAACGCGTCGTAGATCTCGCGCAGCAGGGAACGCGCCTCCGGGTGCTCGACGCGAAGGGAGCCGTCGATGCGGGTGCTGCGCACGCTCCAGCGCGATTCGATCTCGCCCTGGAGCTGCGCAAGGTCGCTGCTGCGGATCGTCAGGACATCGCCGCCGATTCGGTGGCGCAGCTCGTCGGGAGTGCCGGTCGCGACGATGCGGCCGCGATCCAGGATCGCCAGCCGGTCGCAGCGCTCGGCTTCGTCCATCAGGTGCGTCGTCACGAGCACGGTGGTGCCGTGGTCGCGACGAAGTCCGAGGACGTAGTCCCACAGGTCGCGGCGTGCGCCGGGGTCGAGCCCTGTCGAAGGCTCGTCGAGAATGAGGATGCGAGGCTCGCACAGCAGTCCCTTGGCGAGCTCGACGCGGCGCTTGAGTCCGCCCGACAGCGTTTCGACGTAGACGCCCGCGCGATCGGCCACGCCGAGGGCCGCAAGGCCGGAATCGATGCGTCGAGCGAGATCGGCGCCCGAAAGCCCGTACAGGTTGCCGTGGCACTCGAGGTTCTCGCGCACCGTCAGCTTGACGTCGAGACTGGGCGACTGGAACACGACGCCGATGGTTCTGCGCACTCGCGAGAGATCGGAGGCCGCGTCGCTGCCGGCAATCTCGACGTGTCCCGATTGTGGCGCCAGCAGGGTCGAGAGAACGCGAAACGTCGTGGTCTTGCCGCTGCCGTTGGGGCCCAGCACGCCGAAGACCTCGCCTTCGGCGACGTCGAACGAAATACCGTCGAGCGCAACGTGATCGCCGTACCGGTGGCGCAGGTCACGGACCCGCACGATGGGGTCGGTCACACCAGTCCCCGAAGCGCGCTCCATGCGTGCTCGGCAAGCAAGGCGGCGAACAGAACCGGCAGGTACACGACCGAAGCCAGCAGCAGCTTTCGCGCTGCCTGGCGCGAACGGTCGGCGCCTGCCTGCCACGCCGCACGGGCGTAGAAGAGTCCTGCTGCCAGCGCGCTCCAGAAGTAGAGGTGGCCGGCCGAGCCGGTGCGCACGAGCACCAGCGACACCGGGATCAGCACGACAGCGTAGAGCAGCATCAACCGGGAGGTCGCGTCGCCGTCGCGATCGATCACGACGAGCATGGGAAAGCCGGCCTTCGCGTAGTCGTCGCGGTACATGCGTCCGATCGCGAGGAAATGCGGCACCTGCCAGAGGAACAGGATCGAGAACAGCACGACTGCGCCGCCGCCGACGTGCCCGCTTGCAGCGGCCCAGCCGATGACGGGCGGCAATGCACCGGGAATCGCGCCGGCAAGCGTCGAGATCGGATGCACGCGCTTCATCGGCGTGTACAGGAACAGGTAGCTCACCAGAGTCAGCGCATCGATCGACGCAGGAAGTATTCCTACGGTCGCCGCCAGGTACAGCACGCCGGACAGCGACAGCACCGCGCCGAGCGACACCGCGGCGGCGCTGGAGATGCGCTGGGCGGGCAGGGGACGGAAGCGGGTGCGGTCCATCGCAAGGTCGACGTCGCGCTCGAGGTACTGGTTGAGCGCTCCGGAACCGGAGCACGAAAGGGCGGTGCCGATCAGCACGTGAAGAAGACCGAGCCCCGACGCCGCGGCAGGGCCGGCACAGAAGTAGCCGACCGCAACCGTCAGCAGCACCATCATCGTGATGCGCGGCTTGATCAGCTCGAGGAACACCTCGGAGCCGGCAGCCACCGCCGACCGGCGTCGTGAGGACACGGCGTGCGTGCTCACAGGGCCTTGCCCAGTGCCGCGCCGATGCCGGCCGATGTCGCGACCGCCGAAGCCGGCGCCCGTACCGCGTCGGCAATGCGGGAGCGCCACGCGTGGAGGTTTCGCACGACGACCGTCGCGAGCAGCGCGGCGCCGACGGCGACGTGAAGAGTCGGCAGCCATGCCTCGAGGAACGTGGCCTGGCGGTCGTAGGTCATGTCGTCGGTCGCGACGTAAGCGGCAATTCCGAGCGCAATCTGCAGCGCCACCAGCGGAATGATCCAGCGCCGCCCCGGCAGGTCGGCCGGAGTCCTGGAATGGAAGTCGAGGATCGCCGACAGCACGAGCCCGGCACCGAGCACGTGCGCGTAAAGAAGCGGAGTTCCCTCGAGCGGCCTTGCGGCCGCACCGAGGTGGCGGATGAAGAGCCCGAAAAGCAGCTGGGCGAACACGAGGACGAACAGTACGAGGGCCCTGGCTCTTTCCGGCGTGGACTCGGGCACGGCTGCGTCCTGCTCCCAGACCGGCGACGTCACGGCGACCACCGCCGCGAGACTCGAGAAGAAGAGCTGGCCGACGACGCCGTGGATCATCGCGAGGTCCACCGAAAGCTCGAGCACGCGCAGGCCGCCGAGAATGGCCTGGACGATCACCAGCGCAGCGGCTGCGATCGTCAGGCGCCGCACCAGTGGGCTTTGCTCGCGCCGCAGCACCGTGACGAGCAGGAACGCCGTCCACGACGCGACCAGGAACGCGAGGATGCGGTGCCCGTGCTCGGTGCGCACGTTCTCCATCTGCAACCAGTGCGGAGGATTGAGCTGACCGAAGGCGAGGGGCCAGTCGGGCACGGCCAGTCCTGCATCGCGGCTGGTAACCAGTCCTCCCGCAATCACGAGAAGGAAGGCCCCTGCCATCGCGACCCACGCGACGCGGTGCACGAAGCGGCGCGCGTCAGAGGACATGCGCACCTCCGGCACTTGCCATCGCGCCGACGAGCACCGCCATTGCCACGACCGACCAGGCAAGCTCCCCGGTACGCGAGCGCCCGCGCGACGACGCACGCAGAGACGCGCGCAGCGCGACAATCGCCGCGCCGGCGGCAAGCACGGCCTGCACGAGGTCTTCGAGCGGAATCAGCTGATTCAATGCGATTCAGGCGATCGCCCCGGGCGAGCCCGGAGCCGACCGCAGCCTTGGGTGTCTAGCCCGGCAGCGGGTCAGTTTCCAGCGAAGGTGAACTGCAGATTAGCCGGGCTTTTTTCGTCTATCGCGATCGTTGCGGTCTGGGTGCCGAGGGTCTCGTGCCACGCTTCGACGGTGTACTTGTCACCCTTCGGTACGTCGTTGATCGTGAAGGAGCCGTCGGCCCCCGTTACCGCGAAGAACGGGTTCGCGAAAACGCCCACGTAGGCGGCCATCCACGGGTGGATGTCGCACTTCAACTTCACCGCGACCTCGGCGTGCTGGAACGCCGTGTTCAGGACCTGCCCCTTGCCGGCCATGGCTTTGTTGAACGGCTCGTTGAGGACTGCCTTGGTGTTGACGTTGTGCAGGGTCGCGTCTTCGTTGCCGATCTCGATGTCCTGGCCGACGCGCACGCCGATCACATGGGGGACGTACTCGCAGCCCTTCTGGTCGATGTGGACGACTCCGATCGGCGCCGGCGCACGGTACTTCTCGGGCAGGCCGGATTTCACGTAGACGAGAACGTTTGCCAGGCCGCCCGAGTTGTCGGCCACGACCATCTCGTCCTCGCGGCCTTTCGGATACAGCGAGTCGCAGACCGGGTCGGCCGTCATGATGATCTTGTGATGGGGAGGCGGGGTGCCGGCCAGGCGAACCTTCCCGCTGAGAGTCCCGGCGTTGGCGGTTATGGCGGCGAGCAGCTGGCAGGCCAGCGCGACGACGAGGCCGCCGGCGAAGCGGGAGTTCCCCGCGACGCGCTGTGCCGGCCCTGAGCCCTTCGTCGTCATTGCTGCCACCGCGCTCTTCAAGCCTTGGGAACGTACCCCTTGGACTCGAGGAAACCGAGGATCGCCGCCAGGCTCTGCTCCGCTGTCTGGCCCGTCGTGTCGACGACGAGCTCGGCGTGGTCGGGCGCCTCATATGGGGCGGAGATTCCGGTGAACTCGGGGATCTGGCCGGCGCGGGCTTTCTTGTACAGGCCCTTCGGGTCGCGCTTCTCGCACTCGTCGAGCGCGCACTTGATGTAGACCTCGACGAAGCAGCCCTCGGGCATCGCCTTGCGCGCGATTTCGCGGTCGGCGCGGTACGGCGAAATGAACGCGGTCACGTTGACGACGCCGGCGTCGGTGAACAGCGCAGCGACTTCGCCGATGCGGCGGATGTTCTCGGTGCGATCGGCAGGCGAGAAGCCGAGGTCCTTGTTGAGGCCGTGGCGGATGTTGTCTCCGTCGAGCACGAAGCTGCGCACGCCGCGCTCCCACAGCGCCTTTTCCATCAGGTTGGCGATCGTGGACTTGCCCGAACCGGAAAGGCCGGTCAGCCACACCGTGCAGCCGCGATGGCCGCTGATCTGCTCGCGCTCGGCGCGCGATACCGTGCTCTGGTGCCAGACGATGTGCTTCGATTTCGGTTCCGACATGTTCCTTCCTCGCGAGCCTTGCTGGCTCCTGCGAAAACAACGGGACGCGCTGCGGGAGCGCGTCCGGATTAAGCGATGATTGCGTCGGTCAGCGGAGCGGTTCGAGGCGCTTTCCGTACGTGACCTGCCCCTTGTCGATGCGGAGCGAGAAGCCACAGTCAGGATTGACGCAGACCCAGGCCTTGTAGAGAACCGAAGCGCCGTCGGTGCCGTAGTCGGAAAGCGGGACGAGAATGCCGTCGTCGCACTTCATGCACTTGGGAAACTCCATCTCCACAACTTCCTTCACCACCCAAGCCCCTTTGCGGAAACTCCGGAGAAAGGCTTTTCCCGAAGACCGGCGCGTCGTTTCGGCGTTTTCCCGAGCGGCGCGCGACCGTAGCGCAGGCCCCCCAGTCGGTCAAGACTGGCGCCCGCGACGGCCCGGCCCGCCTCAGGGGTTCTGGCGCTGTGCGCGACGCAGGGCCTTGCGGCGCTTGCGTTCGGCTTCCTGGCGCTTGCGCTTGCGACGAACGCTCGGCTTTTCGTAAAAAGCGCGAACCTTCATCTCCTTGAACACGCCCTCGGCGGCGAGCTTCTTCTTGAGCACGCGCATTGCGCGCTCGAGAGAGCCATCGACTCGTACCTCCATCCGTTGCTCCTTCCTTCGCGCGTTCGCGCGGTTGCGACCGAGATGCCTGCCTTTGGCGCAGATCATCGTCACGCTAACCGACGGACCTTATCCGATCGCGTCCGGAAGGCCAACCCGGTCCTGGGCGAAAAGACCCGGAAGGCCTCCGGGACGACGCGGCGGGCGGGCCGCCCCCGCCGCGGCCACGTACCCGGATGTCCGCCGTGCCGGGCCGAACCCGGCCGGATTAGCGGGAGGTCACGCCGGCAACGACGAGAGCAGGCTTGCCGGCCAGCGGCTTGGAGTCGGGGCCACGAGCCTCGGTCACGTCGATCCGGAAGTCGTCGGCTGCCGGCCGGGCCGGGCTGCTGATATCGCAGGTAATGACGCTGGCCGGGCCAGCGATGCCGGGATCCCGGCGCGAGACGCTGGTTCGGTTGGTAACCGACCATGACGACCAAGCCAATTCGCGCTGGCACCGAAGGCCCCGCGATCAGCGACTGCGCGATTCCGGACTTCGCCAGTCTTTTTCGGTGCGGCTTCCTCGCCGACTGCACCTTCGTCGGGAAGGCAGCGGACCCGCTGGCGCCGCGAGATTTCGCGGTGACGATCGACGATGCGATCGAGGGCGATGGAACCTCTGCCGCCGATGCCGGACGGGCACGTGTGCCATAGCTGAGACCGTCGCATATGCTGGCGCGCGTGCTGCAGCCAGGCACCGTTCTCCATGACCGCTACCACATCCTTCGCCCGATCGGGAAGGGCGGAATGGGTGCGGTCTACGAAGCGATCGACCTGAGGCTGCACAACACGGTCGCGGTCAAGCACACGACCGCAGAAGGACCTGGCATCGATCAGGCCTTCGAACGGGAAGCGCAACTTCTGGCTGCGTTGCGGCATCCCGCACTGCCGGTCGTGATCGACTACTTCGTCGAGACGCAAGGCCGGTTCCTTGTGATGCAGTATATCGACGGCGAGGATCTGGCAGCTCTATTGAAGCGCGGCGGTCCCCGCAATGAAGCGGACGTCGAACATTGGGCGGTGGTCGTGCTCCAGGCGCTCAAGTATCTGCACGGTCACAATCCGCCGATCATTCATCGCGACATCAAGCCGGCGAACCTCAAGCTCACGCCACGCGGAGAGATCCTCTTGCTGGACTTCGGTCTGGCGAAAGGAAGGGCAGATCAAAGGACAGTAGCTGCCGAAGAAGAACTGAGCGTCTACGGGTACACGCCGCACTATGCCCCGCTGGAACAGATCGAGGGGCGTGGAACCGATGCACGCAGCGATATCTATGCGCTAGGCGCGACGCTGTACCACCTCATTTCCGGCACTGCCCCGCCCGGTGCGATCGATCGAGCGAAAGCCGTCGCCAGCGGAGGCGCAGATCCGCTCATCGCAGGATTGCCGCAGCTGCTTCTCGATTCCGGGCTGCGTGCCACGATCCTGCGGGCTCTCGCACTCGACCCCGCGGGGCGATTCTCGTCGGCCGAGGAGATGGCTGCGGCCTTTGTACTTGATGTCCCATCTCCCGGCGCGGGGAGCACGTACTCGCAAGTGACAGAGTCGCGCCGACTCGATGCCGCCATGCCGAGTCAGGCCGAAGTCGGTCGAGTCGTGGATCTGATCGTTCAGGTGCGATTCCGCGACTCGCCGCTTCTCGGACTCGAGGAGTGGCCCAGCATCCGCACGCCCGACGAAATTGAACAGAGATCGGAACCCCTTCACGTGGACTACCCGATCGATCCGCGATCAGGGCGGAAACTCCCCGCACGATTGCGCGTGAGGCTGGCGGCTCCGGATTTCGAAATCCAGGGCAGCGATGAACGGCTGATCGATGTGCCGCCGGATGCGTATTCCGCGCGACTTGCGTTCCTGCTCGCGCCCCAGCGCGCGGGGTTCTGCCGGGTAAATGTTGAAGTCTATGCGGCTGATACTGTTTTTCTTGGGACGATTCCGATCGAGGCCGAAGCGTTTACGCGCGGGATCAAGGGGAGCGTAATTCGAGTCGCTAACCTCATGATCGGCGTGTTCATACAGCCGGCGGCATCGGTGCGAGTGGTGCTGAGCCGCGAACAGGACAAGGAGAATGCCCCCTCGTTTTCGCCGGACGTCGCAAGTGCTCGTGAACGCGAGAGACCCGCCGAGTTGGCGTATTCGGAGCTCTCGCGAAAACAGCAGGAGCCCGTCGGAGTAGGTTCCGACGGACATGCGGCGTGGCATGACTCTTCGGAGAACCTGGACCGTGAGGATACCGCGACAGTCCTTGCCGCACCGCCGACTTCCGCTGCTAGTGCGCCTTCTAAAACTCGCCGCCGCGTGGGCCGTCCATTTCGCCTTGCTTCCCTCGTCGGCGCTCTTGCAACTTTGACGATATGGTATGCCCGCGGTGCTCCGGTGGCGCCGGTTGAGTCAATCTCCCTGACGCCCGATGCATTGACAGAGGACGCGACTGACGCGCGCTTGGCCGCAGCTGCCAAGGTCGCGCGAGAAGAGGCCCAGGCTAAAGCCGAGTCCGACGCGGCGAAATTAGATGTGCGAGCTATCACAGCGGCTAGGGCGCAGGCGGATGCCCGCGCTGCTTCGCAAGCCAAGGTTGACGCAGAGGCCCAGGCTGCTGCCCAAGCGAAGGCCGACGCCGATGCCCGGGCTGCTGCCCAAGCGAAGGCCGACGCCGATGCCCGGGCTGCTGCGCAAGCGAAGGCCGACGCCGATGCCCGGGCTGCTGCGGAAGCCGAGGCCGATGCGAGAGCCGAGATGGCCGCACGAGATGCGCAGGCAAGTAGTGAACATCACCAGCAGGACTTTCAGGTGCCTCAACAGCACCAGCAGCAACAACAGCCGCAGCCCGAGCACAACAACGTCCAGCAGTCGCAACAGCACAGCAACTTCCAGCAGCCACAGCAGCAGGGCGGCGGAAATCATTTCCAGTCACCGCAGCAGCAACAGCACGGTAACTCCCAGCAGCAAGGGCAGGGCGGCGGGTTCCACTTCCAGTCCCCGCAGCAGGCTCAGTCTGGACATCAGGGGAACAACGCGGGACAGGGCAGCCACGGCGGCTTCCAGTCCCCGCAGCAGGCTCAGTCGGGACATCAGGGGAACTACGCGGCACAGGGCGGGCACAACGGCTTCCAGTCCCCGACGTCGGGGGATGGCGCTAAGGCCGCGGGATACGCCCACGACAATCAGCCGGGCCGTGACGCCGACACCGCCGGACACGACCGTGAAAACGAGCGCGGCCGCGGCAATGACGCGGGACATGGCCGCGAAAATGCTCCAGGGCAGCAGAAGAATGCCCAGGCTCAAAAGCCACAGCGCACCGAGCGCCAACTCGCGATGAAAAACGGGATGCAATCCAAGGTGCAGGTCGACAATCGCGGCCGTGCCAGGGCCATCCAGGCGAGAGACTCCAAGGGAGATCAGCTCCAGGTCCGCAATGGTCTTCGCCGCGGCGACCGCACCGTCGAAAAACGCGGAGCCGACAACCAGCGTATTGTCAGCACCGGGCGTGGCCGCGGATTTACCGAGCGCAGCTACTCGGTCAACAACAAGTACCGCGAGAATGTGAAGTACGTGCAGCGCACGTACGTTTCCGAAAACGTCACCAACGTCTATGCCTACCGC
>DASXOZ010000023.1 GCA_036493895.1 Candidatus Binatia bacterium
GAGCAACACAGTTCGCCTGGTCATCCTGACGGTCGTGGGACTCGTAGCCCTTTACCTTGTCCTCTCGATTCTCGGCGTGCTGATCGGAACCCGGTTTGTCTGGGGCACCGTCGACTACGTCGTCGACAATCTGTCGAGCCGCTCGGGCATCAGTCCCTTCCTGGTGCGCGGTGCGACGATCCTCGGGACGATTCCTTTTTTCATGGCAGTCTCCAGGTTCACCGGCGACCTGTTCGGCCTGATGAACCTCGGCTGGGCAAGCCCGCTCGGTTTTTTCCGCCGCCAGGCCGGCATTGTCATCGTCTGCTACATCGCCGGGTTCTTCGTTCTGATGTACTACGCGTCGGTCGATGCATATGCCTACAAATTCTGCGCCGATACGCGGGAAGGCATCTGGACCTCCGATGGTCCCGGCAAGGATCCGGTCTATGGGGTGGAGACAAAGCCGTGCACGCCCGATCAGATCGCCACGCTGCGACACACCGGCGGAAAGCTGGCCGCGCCGAAGGAGATCCACGTCGCCGATGTCGGGACGTTCGCGTGGTTTGACAGCGTCACCGGAAAGCCCAACGTCTGGTACAGCCGAAGCGTCAATGGCCACTACCGGTTCTTCGATCGCCAGGGCAACGATCCGACGACAGGCGAGCCGCTTCGCCCGATCACGCACGAGGTCATCGAGCAGCTATCGGCGAAGGCGGAGATCGAGAGCTCGGTGCATACGGCGCACCAGCAGTACGATGCCGGGAATTTCCAGGGAGTGAAGGAGGCGTGCGATCGCGTGCTCGCCTCCAGTCCCGCCAATCCGGATTGCAAGGATCTTCGCGCGCGCGCCGGCGTCAAGCTCGCCCAGGATCTGGTCAAGAAGGGACAGTCGCAGAGCGAGCGCGGGCAGTTCGACGAGGCGCTATGGAATGCCCGCGAGGCGCTCAAGCTGGACCCGAGCAACGCCAATGCGACCAAGCTCGAGCAGTTTGCGCTGAGGATGAAACCGCAGCAGATAAATTGAAATGATCGTCGCTTTCGGTGCCACCGACGTAGGAAAACGCCGCTCCCTCAACGAAGACACGATTCTCGTGGCCGGGAACCTGTTCATCGTCTGCGACGGAATGGGAGGCCACAAGGCCGGCGAGGTCGCCTCGCAACTCGCCGTCGAGGTGATCTCGCGCTTCATCAATCTTTCCGGCGACGACAACGACATTACGTGGCCGTTCGGGTTCCAGACCGGCTTCTCGCTGGAAGCCAACCGCCTGCGAACGGCGATCAAGCTCGCGAACCGGGCCGTGATGCGCAAATCTGCGTCGTCGGACGAGTACACCGGGATGGGAACCACGGCGACGGCGGCCCTGCTCAGCAAGTCGCGTCCGCACGTCACCTACGCCAACGTCGGCGACAGTCGCATCTACCTGATTCGCCAGGGCACGATCGTGCAGCTCACGCGCGACGACTCCTGGGCCAACCTGCCGTGGGAAGACGGGCAGGCGGACCAGGCGAACGCCGCGAACATGAAGCACGTTCTCACCAAGGCTCTGGGCGCCCAGGACGATGTCGAATTCGACGTGACCACGCACGAGCTGAGCGATGGCGACATCCTGCTGCTGTGCTCGGACGGTCTGACGAACATGCTGTCGGACGAGCGAATGCTGGAGATCGTGGCAAAGCGGGCGGACGATCCCGGCACGGCTTGTGACGACCTGATCGCTGCGGCCAACAACGAAGGCGGCCGGGACAATATCAGCGCGATTCTCGTCTGCTACACGGCTTGAAGCAGCCGCCCTAGCCTCGTTTCGGACAAACGATGGATACCTCGAGGAGCACAAGACGACCGGCTCAGCATTCGCGAATGCTGATGACCGCCGTGCGCATCGACGCGCAGGCGGAGGGCGCGCCCGAACGCGCCGCGGAGCTCTGGGAACAGGCCGAGGCAAAATCGGCCGCGGGCGCTGCAGCGTTTCTCGACAGCAGGTTCGAAGAATCGTGTAAACATTTTGACGAGGCAGCCGAGCTTTATCGACACGCTCTCGACAAAGCCAAGGCCGCGCATCCGGTGTCGGCGCCTTCTCCGGGAGGCACGCCTGCAACCGCTGGTCCGCGCGACGCATCACTATCCGAGCACACGCTGACGAGCGACGACGCGACCACCTATGCGCCGCGTCCGCAAGGCGGACAGGCGGCGCCGGGTGCCGCCGCGGCAGGCGCCGCGGAAAGCAACAAGGTTGCTTCGAACGCCGTCCGCGACGAAGCAGCCGGCGAGATCACGAGCGGTCTGCCAAGGTTCGCAGTCGCCGCAGGCGGCGTCGTAGTGCTGGCGCTGGTGGCGGGATGGATCTTCATGGGATCGAGCGGGCCTTCGAAGAGTGGGCCGGTGTCCGAGGAAACTGCGGCCAAAACACCGGCAACCCAGCCGGCCGGGGAGAGCCCGGTCAGCGAAAATGCTTCGCCGCAGGATTCGGCGGCGGACGCCCGCGCCGCGCGCGAGCGTGCAGCCGCCGAAGCACGCGCTGCTGCGCAGGCAAAGGCTGACGCGGACGCGAAAGCCGAAGCGGATCTGCGCGCAAAAGCCGAGGCCGATGCACGCGCTGCGGCCGAGGCCGCGGCTCAAGCAAAAGCGGAGGCCGATGCACGCGTCGCTGCGCAACAGAAAGCCGAGGCCGACGCTCGCGCCGTGGCGCAGCAGAAAGCGGACGCGGATGCGCGCGCAGCGGCGCAAGCAAAGGCCGCGGCCGATGCACGAGCTGCAGCACAACAGAAGGCGGACGCCGACGCCCGAGCTCTTGCCCAGCAGAAAGCGGAGGCCGAGACACGCGCGGCAGCCAAGGCGAAGGCGGATGCCGATGCGCGCGCTGCCGCACAACTGAAGGCGGATGCCGACGCCCGGGCTCTTGCCCAGCAGAAAGCGGAGGCCGAGACACGCAAGGCCGTCAAAGCCGAGGCTGACGCACGAAAGCTCGCACAAGTCGACAAGGCGTTCGGCAACGATGGCATCTCACGCGACAAGGGGGCACTCGCGAAGGCATACGCCTCCATCTACATCGAGCCCGCCGACGGGAAACGCGGTGGCGGTGCCTGGGGAGCGTGCTGGCGTACGGATCGAACCGCGGCCAGGCAGTGTGCGCAGGCGAGTTGCGAGCAGCAGCGACAGTCTTCGCAGAAATGTACCGAGCAGGCTTCGAGCGCACCTGGCGGCTACTGCGCAATCGCACGCGCGGAGGGCTACGGCGTCTCGTGGGGATTCTGCAATGACGATCCGTCCCAAACCGCGCCCGGCGCAATGACCGGATGCACGGGGCTGGCTCGGCGTACGTTCGGCTCGTCCTGGTCGGCTAGCTGCCATATCGTCTGGAGCACCCTGCGCTGACCCCGCATTCGCGGGTGACCCGCGTCTCCTGTCCGACTGGCTTCAGGACAGCCGGCTGCTAGTGTCGGCGCGATGTTCGACCTGGTCTTCGTCACCGGTGCCCGCGCCGGCCAGGTCGTGCCGGTCTCGCGAACCATGACGGCGGGTCGCAGCGAACAATGCTCGCTCGTCGTTCCGGACATCAACGCAAGCCGGCAGCACTGCGAGTTCCTGTTCGACGGCACCAAGGTCACGCTTGCCGACCGGAAATCCGCCAACGGCACCTACCTCAACGAGAGCCGCATCGAGCGAGCGACCATCCTGCAGGATGGGGACGAGGTGCGCATCGGGCAGACGCGACTGCAGTTCCACGTGCGCCGGCTTCTGGACGACACCGAGGACGACGGACGTGCGACGTCGTTCTCGCTGCACGACGGCGCGCCGGGGGATCCCGCCTCGCGCGTCGACCAGACCAGCTCGGTTCTGGTCTCCGACCTCGCAAAAAAACCTCTCGACGGGCAGGCGCTCGCCGCGCGGCTCGATGCCATGATCAAGGTCTCGAAGGCGCTGGTGAACATCCGCGACTTCGACATGATCGCGCGCGGAATCCTCGATGCGCTGTTCGAGGTTCTGCCCCAGGCGGATCGCGGGTTCCTCATGCTCGGCAGTGACGTCGAGCGCCTCCTGCCTCAGGCCGTCAAGTGCCGCAAGGTTGCCGACGAACAGCTCTCGATCTCGCGTTCCATCTGCGGGTTCGCGATGCAGCAGCGACGTGCCGTGCTCTTCAACGACATCTGCGGCGGTGGGGAGCTGCAGTTCGGTGCGTCCGTCTACGCACTGAACATCCGCGCGGCAATGGTCGTTCCGCTGATCGTCGACGACGAAATCCTCGGCGTGCTGCAGCTCGATACGCCGCTCCAGCGCGCCGCCTTCACTCCGTCGGATCTGGAGCTTGCCGCGGCAGTGACCCAGCAGGCGGCCATCGCGCTCAACAACGCCGCGCTGCTGCGCAAGGTCGAGAAAGAGACCGCCAGCAGGCTCAGCCTGCTCCGCTTCCTGCCGACCGCGATTGTCGAACAGGCGGTCGCCGGCAACCTCGACCTCGAGCTCGGGGGCCGCACCTGTGACTGCACGATTCTTTTCTCCGACATCGTCGGCTTCACCAGCATCTCCGAAAGCCTGGCGCCGCAGGTCGTGGTCACGATGATGAACGACTACTTCAGCCGCATGGTCCCCTGCATCGAGACCATGGGCGGCGGGATCGACAAGTTCATGGGCGACGCGATCCTGGCTGTCTGGGGCGTGCCTCTGACGACTGCCGACACGTCGATCCGCGCGGCCGCGGCGGCGCTAACAATGCACAATGCGAGCATCGGCCTCGAGCACAGCCATCTGCCTGCCGACGCTCCGCGGCTGGAAATGGGAATCGGCATCAACTGCGGAACGGTCGTGGCGGGCAACATCGGCGCCGACCACCGCGTCTCCTACACCGTCGTCGGTGATGCGGTAAACACAGCGCAACGGCTCGAGGCAGCGGCCGGGCGCGGCCAGGTCCTCGTCAGCGCGCGGACCTGGGAAGAGCTCGGGGGTCTAGGGATCGGCGTGGCGATGCCTCCGCTGAAAGCCAGGAACAAAGCCAAGGCACTGGCGACGTACAGCCTGCGCGGGCTTCGAGGCGACAACGACGAAATCCTGCTGCACATTCCGCTTCGCATCGGGGCCGGGCGCGGGTGGCTGATCCGGCTTCTCGACGACGGCACCTTCATCGTGCTGCATCCGCAAAAATCGAATCCGTCCGAGCATGCGGTGGCAACTGAAATGCCGGAGTGGCCGACGATGGAGCTGGGACTCGGCAAGACCCACGCGGTCATGCCGCATCTGCCGAGCGACGGCGCGCTGATTCGCAGCCAGGTCGAGTTTTCGTCGCCCGCTTTTCGCGATTGGCTGCGCCTTTCCGAACGGATCTGCGAGCGCGAATGGTCGCGGATGCCGAGGGACTGAGCGCTCCTATCGCTCGACGTCCTCCCACCACTTGATTGGCGCTCGCGGCGGCGACGGCAGCGGCATCGGCGCCTTCTCCGCACAATCGGCATTGCCGGCGCACGCAGGTCCCGGTGCCGACGCAGCGGCCTGCACGGCCGCCAGTGTAGCCGGCGCGAGCGCGGGGGCCGTCGCCTTCGACGAGTCGTGGTAGAGATGGCACGTCATGCAGGAAGTGCCGGCAGACTCGCGCTGACCGTCGACATGGCAGCGCTGGCAGACCGCCTTGCCGGGGATGTTCGTGTCGGAAGTCTCGCGGCTGTCGCGGACGTGGGCATGACATGATTCGCAAGGCATCATCGCGTGGCGCCGGTGCGAAAAATCTGCCCTGGAGAGCCAGCGCTCGGCGATCGCGGTCGGCGCGATCTGCGGCAGCGCCGACGCTGCATCGCGACGTCCCTGCTCGACGTGGCAGAGGAAACATCCCTTGTTCAGGTCGTTTCGCGACTGGCGCTGGTCCGCTGGCAGATCGCTTCCTTGCGCGTCCTTCGTCGGCGGCTCGACGTAGTCCTTGTAAAGATCCGCCTCGAGGACCGCCAGGCTGAAGCGCTCCACCGCAAATGGCGGGCGTGGCGCGCGCCCGGGCAGCGGAGGCTGGGGTACCAGCAACTCGGGACTCGGCACCACGACAGCAGCAGACTTCCTGCGCAGATCCTCGGAGGCCGCGGTCCAGATCGGTGCCGCCGCATCGATGAGCTGGCGCCTCAAGTCTTCACGAATGGCTTCGGGCGGAGCATGCAGCGCGGCCAGGCTTGCCACGGGCCCGTCGACGAACTGCGTGTGACAGCGCTGGCAGTCGGTCGCGTAGCGAATCGGCTGCACGCGCCTCCCGTCGGCGCCGAGCCGGTGGCACGACGCGCACGAAAGAGGCCGCTCACTGTCCGGGATCTGGCTGGACGTCAGGTGCACCTGGTGGTTGAAGCGCAGCATTGCGGGATCGTGATCACGCTTGCCGTCGCGCAGCGCCGCGAACTCGGGATGCGCAGCAAAGGTGCCGATCTTTGTCTCGATCTGCGGATCCTTGCCGCTCGTCTTCAGGTCTCCATGGCAGGAGACGCACGCTTGCGCGCTGACCGACAGAAACACATCGGTGGGACGATGCTCGACGTGGCAGTGCGCGCAGCGCGGAGTATCGACTTCGTCCGCCGCATGGCGCCGCAGCGAGTGACACTGCTGGCACGCGGCGTCGGCGACAACCTGGAATGCATCGTGGCAAGTCTCGCACTTGTCGCCGAACAGAGCGTGGCTGGCCGACACCGGCCTCGGGAGGAACTGCCGGGGCCCTTCCAGCTGGCGAAGCAGCAGCCAACCGCCGACACCGGCAACGACAGCCACGGCCGCGGCAACCGGATAGTGCCGGCGAAACGAGTCGCGTCCGGGGAACCCCCGCAGCCGCAGCCGGCGCGCGATGTCCTTGCTGCCGCGCATGGTCAGTAGCGAAGCGCGAACCAGATGTGGAAAGCCACCAGGACGAGCAGCATGATCGACAGCGGCGCGTGCAGGTACAGCCAGTTGTGCAGCAGCGCGTGCAGGCGAAGCTGCTCATCTGTCTGCCGCGACTCCTCGCAGATCGCACGAAGTTGCTCGATGCGCGGCGCGAAGTCGGCAGACATGTCGATCGTGAGCGCCAGCAGGTCGGGCGCCTGCAGGCGCTGGCCGCGCGCGCGATGCAGGTAGAGCCGGATCTGTTCGAGATACACTGCGCGGAATTCCTCCGAACCCGGCGCCGCGGTTGCGGCGGTGTCACGCCGGGCGGGAGCTTTCCAGCCCGCCTTCTTCTCCTGCTCGAGCCACGCGCGCTCCTCGACGGCTTCGGCCAGAGGACCCGTCACGTTGGCGACGATCTCGTAGGCATCGACGGCAAGTCCCCTGCGCACGTGGTCGATCTGCGTAGCGACCGTCTCGGCCGGCAGCTGCTCGAGCATCATGCGCGGCACGATCTGCTGGAGTGCGAGCCCGACCAAGCCGCTTACCGTCACGATGAGGAACAACACCATGAGGATCGTCGTCAGGGGACCGCCGAGCGAAAAGCCGCTGTGCAACACGATCAGCAGCACGCTGAGCGATCCGCCCCAGATGTGGATGTTCATCCACGTGCGGGCACTGCCGAGACGCCAGGTACGAAACCTCTTGCGCAGCGAAAAAAGCGCGGCCAGGACCATCAGCGACGTTCCGAGGATTCCGAACGCGAGGCCGCTCGGGCTGCCGCCGCTCGGCCCGTAAAGGGCCGCACGGGCCGAATACCAGTAGAGGCCGCATGCTGCTGCCGAAGCGACGAGCGTGGCGGCCATCCAGCCGCGCTGGTCACGGTTGATCAGCATGTCTCCTGCATCATCGATGCACGGCCCACAGCAGGAAATGCAGGGCAACCGGCGAAGGTCCGCGTTGCCATCGGTCCCCTGCGCTTCATGGCACCTGCAGGTCCGCCGTTGCCAGGAACGCGGTCGGATTGACGCGAATCGCCGCGTCGTGCGGACACGCGTACACGCAGTTCGGCCCGTCGTACCCGGCACAAAGATCGCAGATGGTCGCCTTCAGTTTTCCGGAAGAGAGGTCGATGGGCCCATCGGGAAGAGGCGCACCGGACGGCGTCGCCAGGTCGATCATGTTGATGTTGCCGAACGGACAGCTGTTGGCGCACAGCCCGCAGCCGACACACCAGTCTTCAATGTGGACCTCGAGCGAGCCGGTACGGCGGATCGAGGCGACAGGGCAGCCGATCATGCACTTGGGGTCGGTGCAGGAGCGGCACGCGAGCGTCACCAGATATTTGCCGAACCTCGGCCCGTCGCGAGTGAAGCGGGGAACTCCGGAATGGGCCGCAGCGCACGCCCGCACGCACTCGTCGCAGCGTGTGCAGCGCTCCAGGTCGATCAGCAGCGTGTTCTGCGAGTTGAAGAGGCTGAGCTCCTCGACGCGGCGCAGGTACGACTGATCAGAACCGTCGGCGCTGGCCGCCGAAAGCGGGACCGGGCGCGTCGTCGCCGCGGCGAGTTGCTCGAGCACTCCACTGCCCGCCAACGCTTCGTGCACCACCTTGGCCTGAATCCTCACGATCTCGCAGTTGTCGAGCGCGGTGGCCGCGACCGTGCGCGGGAAGCCCGGCTGCTCGACCGACTCGCGCGCAACCTCGAACGTATATGCTTCGGCAAGGGTGATTCGGTCGCCGACGGAGACGATCGCCTCCTGTACTCTCCTGCCGTTGAGGAAGGTGCCGTTGTCGCTGTTCTCGTCGATGAGACGAATGTCGTGCTCGCCCGCTTCGAAGCGGCAGTGGCGGCGGCTGACGCTGCTGTCCGAGGCGGCAAACGGAATGGTCGCCGAACGGCGCCGCCCGATCGTGACCGTGCCGGTCAAAGGAACCACCGGTCCCTGCGGCTGGTCTACCCTTCGCAGCACCAGCCGCTCCAGGCGCGGCCGCTCCCCGAGCGCATCGGCGCCGACCATGGTGCCGCGTCCCGAGTAAGCGAGAATCCGCTCGCCGCCGGGCTGCTTTCGCGACAAGCGCACCGTGCCGGTCGCGACGATGAAAACTGCGTCAGCCGCGGTGCCCTCGGCGTAGAGAATGCCGTCGGTAAGCTCGTCCTGCGTAGCGAGGTCCGATGCCGCGACGAGGTTATCGATCTGCGCCGCGGAAAGCTGTGCGAAGATCTGCTGGGTCGCGATCGCGTTCCGGATCGTGGCCAGGCGGTGCAGATCGTCGACTGCGGCTGCACTCTTGCCGCTCGCGCGCACGGTATCGAGCACCGAGCGTAGCATTTCGATGACTTTGCAGTCGGTCTCGGCCCGCACCGTGATCTCGCGTGGATGGAAGTTGACGCAGGCGTCGATGCCAAACACGTCTCCGGGGCCAAGAGTTCGCGGTGGCGGCGGTGCAAGCGGATGCAAGGTGCCCCAGGCCGTGACCTCGCCGATCGAAGCCGGCACCTCCATGTCTCGGGTCGAGCGCGTTCGGCGCATGAAGATCGAAGCCAGGCGCCGCAGCGAACGGGCGGTCCGCCCCTGCGGCGGCATGGCGTCGACGTGCGCAGGCAAGAATGCGGTCGCGCTGCCTTCGACGAGAAGAAATGCGGTGGATCCGTAGCTCCCGGCCTCACAGATGATCTCGCCATGCCGATACTCGCGCAGCACGGCGGCGCGAATCGGGTTGCCGGTGACCCGGTGGATGAGATTGTCGCGCAGCCGGTCGGCGAAGTTGGACTTTCGCGCCGCGAAGAACGGAAACTGCCCGAGGGCTTCCGCGTCGAGGGATTGACCACCGGAAAGCCCGGCGTCTATAGTTGCGCCCTCGCTCGTCCCCATACTCAGATTCTTCGAAAGTGCGGACCGAAGCGACGCGAGTTATACCGATGCGGTCGGAGATCACGCAAACCCGCCGTCGCAATGCGCCTGCTGCATCTCGAGTGGTCACCGCCCTGCCTGCGATTGCGATCGCGTGCCTGTGGATCGGTATTCGTGCCGCCCGCGCCGACGAGCCGGCCACCGCGCCGCGATTCCACGGCGATACGACGTGCGGGAAGGCTGCCTGCCATGGCGGCCCGGTTCCCGAGCACATCTCCCACACCGGTTGTCGCGACACGCCCGACTCGTGGAAATGGGCATGGACGCAGTGGCGCAATCGCCGCGTCGACCACCACAGCCGCGCTTACGAGACGCTGACACGGCCGGAATCCCAGACGATCGGCCGCTACATGGGCATCGTCCCGACCCAGAGCGACAAGTGCCTGCAGTGCCACGCTCCTGCCGCCGTCGCGATGCCGGCCGGCAACTGGCAGCGAAAGGACGGCGTCACCTGCGAGGACTGTCACGGCGGATCCGAGTTCTGGCTCGAGGCGCACAGCCAGAAGGACTGGAAGGAGAAGAAGGCGGAGTACGCGAAAAGCAAAGGCTTTTACAACAATTCCGATTTCCGCCTGCGAGCCGAAAAATGTGGTCAATGCCACGTCGAGATCGACCACGAGATCGTCGCCGGCGGACATCCGCCTCTGCAATTCGAGATGGTCGCGTACGCGCAGCTGATGAAACACTGGAACGATTCCAAGGATCGGGAAAACAGCCCCGACTGTGCGGATCCGTCGCTGTGGAGCATCGGACAGCTCGTGGGGCTGCGACGCGCGGCCGAGATGGTCGCCCGCCGGGCCGCAGATTCCGATTACCAGTCGATCGGCAAGTTCCCGCATTTCGAGGACCGCGACTGCTACTCGTGCCATCACAAGCTCGTTGCCGACGGCATCCGGCAGGTCGCAGGACACTTCGCGATGTCGGACGTGATTCTCTCCGTTCTTCTGCCGGGGGAGAAGGGCGCGCTGGCCGCTGCCTGGTCCCAGCTTCAGTCCTCGGCCGACAGTGACCGCAAGCTGGCAGCGCAGCGGGCGGGCGAGCTCGGCGCGATGGCAGCCGACTATTCGCGGAGAATCGCTGCAAAATCCGTGACGCGGGCCGACGCCCAGGCGCTGCTCAAGCGCATCACCGCCAGCGGCGCCACGCTCAAGGCCGTGCGACGCTTCAGCCATTCCTCGTCGCCTTCGTCCAACGTCGAGTCCGAGAGCGAGCCGAGCCTGCCGTGGTGGTACACCACCGGCGCGCCGGAACAGACCGTCCTCTCGATCGAAGCTTTGTGCAATCCTGCATTCGATTCGATCGGTATCGACCGCTGCAGCGGCAGCCAGGGCATAGAACCGGAGCTGAGACGGCTCGGCGAGGCCACGGACCGGTTCCACTACGATCCGGAGCAGTTCGCGAAGAGCCTCGGCGACATTCACCACAAGCTGTTCCCCGGCTCGGAATGAGTCCGGTCGAATCGGGTACTCGTCACAACCGCCGTGCCGGATTCCTTGACATGAAAAAGGCCCGACCTGTAGGTTGCGCACCCACGCCGCCTTTCGGCGATTTCCAGCGCAGGGTGCCATGTCGACGAAGGAAGACAGCGACTACACAATCCATGGATCGCTGCGGGTGCCGCAGCCACACCATACTCCCGACGTCATCGACGTACTGATCGCGGGAGCAGGTCCCGCGGGAAGCGCCGGCGCGTTCCGCGCTACCGAGCTCGGCCTTTCGTGCCTGCTGCTCGAGTACGATGAAGCGCTGTCGCGCATCCGCGACTATCCCAAGGAAAAGCACATCTACCCCGAGTACGGCGACGACGAGAGCCCGTTCCCGGCCGGGGACAGCCTGATGGCATCGCTGCAGTTCACGGAGATCGACAAGGACGACCTCGTCGAGGACTGGCACGCGAAATACAAGACGGCGAACGCGCCGCTGCGGATCGGCAGCGAGCTGACGGGCCTCGTGCGGGGCGGCGACGGCGTATTCGAGATCAAGACCTGGAACCACCGGACCCAGGAAGAGGTGCTCTACCACGCGCGGAGTGTGATCCTGGCGATCGGCGCCGGGAAGCCGCGCCGATTCCAGATTCCGGGAAACATCGACGGCATCGCGTTTCGTCTCGACGATGCCAAAGCCTATGTCGGCGGACCGGCTCTCGTGATCGGCGGCGGAACTTCAGCCGCCGAAGCGGTGATCGCGATCTCGAATGCGAAAACGGGCGCGAAAGACGCTACCGCCGTCTACTGGTCGTACCGCAAGGCGCAGATGCCGCGGGTCGAGCGCAGCCTGAGCGGCGCGTTCTTCGACGCGTACGTCGTCAACGCGAACGTCCGTTACCTCCCCTACTCCGAACCGATCCTCGTGCTGACAGCACCGGACCGCAGCGAAGTGCTGTCGGTACGGATCGACCGCAAGCCGGTGGACGGACGGCCGACCGAATCGCTGCATCTCGAGTTCCCGAAGAACAAGGTGGTGGCCTGCATCGGCGGCGACGTTCCCCACCAGACGCTGCAGAAGTTCGGCATCAAGATCCCGACGATCGACGGCGAGCCCTACATCGTGGTCACGCCCGATGGAGAGTCTTCGCTGCCTGGAGTGTTCCTGGTCGGAGACCTCAAGGGAACACCCGAGTACTACCAGTGCGGCGATTTCGCCGACACGGGGACGTACAAGAAGCGTCGCGACAAGCGCAACATCAAGATGGCGATGCGCGACGCCGTGCGCGCGGTCGAAGTCATCGCTTCGCGGCTCGGAAAGATCGAAGGCAAGCCTGCCGCGCCGGCGGCGGCGCCGGCACCATCGAGCACCGACGCTACCATCGTCATTGCTCCGCAGATGGCCAGCCACCAGGCAGCGCCCCAGCTCGGCGACCGCCTGGTCAGCCTGCTTCCGGATGGAAGCGTCGAAAGCGAGTTCCCCGTTCGCGGCGATGCCGTCAAGATCGGGCGCAGGACCGACGGCCTGACGTTCGACGACGCCGCGCTGGCGGATCACCACGCGAGCGTCACGCGCCAGGACGGCCGGTTCTGCGTCACTGATACCGGAGCCGGCTCGGGTGTCTGGCTGCGGGTGCGCGGAGAGGGTCGCGATCTCGCAGCCGAGGACCAGGTGTGGCTCGGCAGCCAGATCCTGAGGCTGATGAGACACGACAGCGGCTGGGTGCTCGAGCACTACAACGGGCGCGGCGAATACCAGCGCACGATCGAGCTGACCGACCGCGGGATCATCGTCGGTCGTGCCGCCGAGGTGACGCTGGATGCCAACGACCGCTCGCTTTCGCGCGGACACGCGCGGCTGGCGCTGGCTGGCGGACAGGTACGCATCACCGACATCGGCAGCACCAACGGATGTTATGTGCGCCTCACCGCTCCGGCAGTGCTCAGGAGCGGAGACGAGTTTCGCATCGGGGGACACCGGCTGCGCTTCGAGTCGGCGGCTGTCGAGGAGCCGATCGCACCGGGAGCCGTCGTCGTCGACCTTCCCGCGCAGCCGCCGCCCTCGGTTGCCGCAGCACCCGCCGCTGCGACTTCTGCCGCGCCGCAGCCCGCCGCCGCGCTGTCGGGCCCGAGCGTCAGCTTTGAAGACGCGAAGAACCCCGTCGCCTATCCGGTTGCCGACAATCGCGACGTGCTGCACGCGTTCTTCGATTACCTGAAGGCCCGCCACCCGGACATCGACCTCAAGCGCTGCGGCGTCGACAAGAGCCGCAAGTGCCCCGACGACCATTACAAGGAACCTCTCGACTGGAGCTGCGAGCTCGGTACCTGCGGCTACTGCGCAGTGCAGGTCGTCGACGGCGCCAATCTCGCGCCTTCGGGCAACCCCGATCTCGAGAAGAACACGCTGCAGAACGTCCGGCGCGTCTCGCCGGACCTCGCGAAGTACCGGCTCGCGTGCCTGACGCGGTGTACGGGCCCGGTCACGCTGAAGGTGCTGCCGAAGTCCTGAACGCGATCTGCTGCGGCAAGCGGAGCAACGATGGACGAGAGACGGAGACTCCTGCGCAGTGCAGCCTGTTACGGCGCCGCAGTCGCGCTCGCCGCCACGCTGGGCGCGTGCGGCGGCGGAGGCGGCACCGGCGCGCAGGATGCCGTCCCGCCTCCTGCGGATGAAACCAACGCTGCCGCCCTGCTCAAGGCCGACGAAGTGCTTGCGATCATGCAGAGCTCGGCGCGAGCCCAGTCGCAGCCGGTGGCAGTCGCAGTCAGCGATCGTCGTGGAGTCGTGCTCGGCGTCGCCACGAATTTCGGCGTCGACGAAGCGACCTACCGGAGCCAGTGCCTGACGGGCTGCCCTTCGCGGGACTTCGCGCTGGCTTCGGATTCGGACTGCGTCGTGATCGACCGGGCCGTGCAGCTCGCGCGCACGGCAGCCTTCTTCAGCGCGAACGAGACTCCGCTTACGTCCCGCTCGGTGCGTTTCCTCAGCGGCGAGCATTTTCCTCCGCACATCCACGACACCGGAGCGGCCGCGCTGTTCGGCATCGAAAACACCAACCGCGGATGCAGCTTCGATACGGCGCCGATTGCCGGATCCGATCTTCCGCCGCGCGCGCCGAGCCTCCAGTCCATCCTCGATCCGTCGCTGCGCTGCCAGAGCAGCTCGTCGGGCGCAGACACCTGCGGCTGTTCGACGGGTATCGCCACATTGCCGGGCGCCGTGCCGATCTACCGCGGCGGCGTGATGGTCGGCGGCGTCGGAGTCGCAGTACGGGGAGTATCCGCCCCGTTCGACCCCGTCGCTGCCCATGACGCGCCGGACACGATTCTTCGCCGTGACGACACCGATCCGGCGTGGGCGGTCGGCGAATTTGCCGCGCGCGCATTCGTCGGCGATGACACGTCGCTGCCGCGCGTGCAGACGCAAGGTCTCGAAGGCCTCTGCACGCCGGGCAATGGCGTCGTTCCGCCCGCCTGCTGCGCATCGGGCGGGAACTGCGATCTCGACTTCCTTCCCCACCCGCTGCCTGCCGGCACCGATCCGGTCATCTTCGTCGACGGCATCGAGATCCCCGAGATCGACCTCGATCCGCAGGTGAACGGCGTCGGCGCCGGAGCGCCGCTGACGACACCGCTCATCGTCGATGCTTCGGCCTCGACGGAGGTCGTGCATTCGGGCTGGCTCGTCCCTGCGCACGCTGCAGGCACGAACGGTGGGCCGTTGGCGGCGGGCGACGTCGAGTCGATCATCGATGCGGGTATCGCGGAAGCCGAAACGATCCGCGCGGCCATCCGCCTGCCACTGCAACAGCGATCGGCGATGGTGCTGGCCGTTACCGATCTGAACGGGGAGCTCCTCGGCGCCTACCGCATGCCCGATGCGACCGTTTTCTCGATCGACGTCGCGGTGGCCAAGGCGCGCAACGTCACGTACTTCAGCAGCGAGACGATCGCGCCGATCGATACCAGGAACTGCCCGGGCCCTTCGATTGCCGACTGCGGCGAGTCGTTCTTCCCTGTCGACGGCAACTCCAGCACCGCGATGACGAACCGGACGATCGGATTCTGCGCGCAGCCGTTCTTCCCGCCGGGAATCGATGGCACCGGCTCCTCGCCCGATTTCAACGGCGGCCCTTTGCGCCGGGTTTTCATCGAGGATTCCGCCAATCCCTGCGGCAATGCCGGCCAGACGGCCAACGGCCGACAGGACGGAATCGTGTTCTTCCCCGGCAGCGCGCCTCTCTATCGCGACGGTGTGCTGGTGGGCGGCCTCGGTGTCAGCGGCGACGGAGTCGAGCAGGACGACATCGTGACGTTTGCCGGCACCCAGGCGGGTCCTGGCTTCGACGCTCCGGCGGCCCTGCGCGCCGACCAGATCCAGATCGGCGACGTTCGCCTGCCCTACCTCAAGTTCAACCGGCAGCCGGACGAATGACGCAACCCGGAACGACACGAGACAGCGACCGCGCGGCGCAATGAGCGACAAACCCGAAAAGGACGCACCGAGCGACGGCACCGTGATCCTTTCCGGCGGGCCGCCGAAGCTGCACCCGCACGAAAATCCCCCCGCCACCGATCCGTCGAAAGCGCCGCCGCAAGGAAGCGCTCCTCCGCCGCCGGTGATTCATCCTGCAAACCCCGCTGCCGCCGCGTCGATACCCGCGCCGCCGAACATCCCGTCGCCACCGAACTTTTCGTCGCCGCCGAATATCGCGCCGCCCCCGCATCCTGCGTCCTCGCCGCCCATCCCGGCGCCACCCGTCATTGCGTCCCCGCAGCGTACTGCGCCGTCGCCGCCCGACGCGGCACATTCCGCATCGCCACCGCCTCCCGGTACAACGCAGGCAACCAGCACGCCGGCACAGCAATCTTCTCCTCCTGCATCTGCGGACGCGGACGATCTCGGCGCCGCAACACAGATCATTTTGCGTCCGAAGTCTGGTGGAGAATCGACGATGTACGCGGCCGGACCGGCACCCGCACTGCATCCTACGGCCTCCGGCGCGCAACCGACGCCCGCGCCCGCGACATCCGATCGCGCCGCAGTGCCCACCTCCGCGCGTGGAGCGCCGTCGTCCGATTCAGCCGCGCGCCAGACGCAGCCGTCCACCAGGCCCCCGGCGACAGCGTCGGCGCCGGCTTTCGCCGGTTCCGCCGCGCCTCGCAGCACCGACGCAGCGCCCGACGACACGACGATCGGCCCGGCTGCCATCATCGCCGCTTCTGCGTGGATTCGCCTCGCGCGCGTCGCACCGCCGGATCACGCCGGCGAAGAAACGCTGACGCACCCGATGTCGATCATCGGTCGCGCGCTAGAATGCGACCTGCGCCTGTTCTCCTCCAGCGCTTCCAGGCAGCACGCCAAGATCGAGAAACGCAATGAGGGATGGGTTCTCGTACCGATAGAAGGCCGGAGGGTCATGGTCGATGGGGAATTCATTGACGCGGAAGTGCTGCTCCAGCCGCAGATGCGGCTCAGCCTCGGCGACGACGAGCTCGTCGTGGTCGACCAGCTCGTCGATGCCGAGCCCGTCGTGCAGCACGAGGCGGCAGATGGGCAGGAGCGGCATGGCACAGCGGTCGCGTCCATTCGCACATACGTTTTTTACGGCGCGCTGGCTGTCATCGGACTCGCGCTGCTCGATATCCTCCTGCGTGTACTCCGTGGATAGGCCCGTGCGCGAGCATGGCTCTCTCCTGCTGTCGCTGCGGCGCGCAACCACGCTCGTTGCGCTCGCAACCGTTGCGGTCCTGAGCGCAAGCAGTGCTCTTGCCCAGGACAAGGCGCCAGCCGCGGCAGTTCCTGCGAAAGACGCCACCCCGGCCGCGACAACAGCCGGAGCCGATGGCGCGACATCGCCGAACCAGGCGCCCGGCCCCAATCAGGTGCTCGGCCCCAACCAGGCGCCGCCACCGCTGCCCGGTTCCGAAACCTCGCCGACCGATGCCGGCAAGGCTACGGTCTACGAGCCGGTGCGCGACCGCTGGAGGATCCTTCCGTCGAAGTATCCCTGGTACGACCCTTACAACCGCAACGTGCTGAAGGGCGATTATCCTGTCTGGCGCGACGACATCTTCCTCAAGCTGACCGGCGTCTCGCTGACGCAGATCGAAGGCCGCTCGGCGCCGACGCCGAGCGGCGCGAGCGCCGGGGATCCCGGCAGTTATCGTTTCTTCGGCAATCGCAACGCCGATCTGATCGACCAGAAGTTCGCCATGCGCGCCGAAGTGCAGAAAGGACTGACGTCGTTCCGGCCTTTCGACTGGAAGCTCACTCTGGAAGCCGTCGGCGACGTCAACCATCTCGGCGTCGACGAGCGCAACAACGTCAGTCCCGACGTTCGCGACGGGGAAACGCGGACGACCGGCGACGTCGCGCTCGAGCAGGCAGCAGTCGAGGTGCACCTGGCGGACATCTCGTCACGGTACGATTCGGTGTCGATCCGAATCGGCCGCCAGCCGTTCCACAGCGATTTCCGCAACCTCATTTTCGCGGACACGAACCAGGGAGTGCGCCTGTTCGGGAGCGCCGACGGCAACCGCTACCAGGCCAATCTCCTGTATTTCTACCAGGCCGAGAAAGACACCAACAGCGAGCTGAACACCTTCGACCTGCGCCACCAGCAGATCTTCATCGCAAACCTGTACATCCAGGATTTCCTGCAGCTGGGCTACCAGACCGAGTTCAGCTTTCACCTGAACGACGACAACGGCAGCAAGGACGGCTACACCTACGACAACCAGGGATTCCTCGTCCGGCCGGATCCCGTGGGCATTGCGCAGCTGCACCACGTCGAGGCCTACTATCTCGGCTGGACCGGCGACGGCCACATCGGATGGCTCAACATCAGCCACGCATTCTACGAAGTGGTGGGGCACGACGACCAGAACCCCATCGCGGGTCGCTCGGTCGACATCAACGGACAACTCGCGTTCCTCGAGCTGTCGGTCGACCACGACTGGATGCGCTACCAGGCCTCGGCATTTTTCACGTCCGGCGACGACGACCCGCGAGACGGAAAGGCGCGCGGCTTCGACTCGATCCTGGACGATCCGAAGATCATGGGAGGCGAGTTCAGCTACTGGGAGCACCAGAGCATCCGCATCGGCGACCGCGGCGGCGTGGCGGTCACCCAGCGCGACAGCCTCATTCCTGATCTTCGCAGCAGCAAGCTCGAGGGCCAGACCAACTTCGTCAATCCGGGCATCTTCATCGCGAACATCGGTGCGTCGGCCGAGCTGACGCAGACGGTGCGCCTCGTCGGCAACGCCAACTACCTGCGCTTCGTCGAGAACAAGACGCTCGAGGTTCTCCTCAAGCAGCCGGCGATCCATGACGACGTCGGCGTGGACATCAGCCTCGGCGCCGAGTACCGGCCGTGGCTGAACAATAACGTCATCTTCACGCCATTCGTCGCGGTCTTCGCGCCGCTCGGTGGCTTCAAGGACATCTACCAGGCCGGCGCCCTGTTCCAGGCCGGCTTCGACCTGCGACTGACGTTCTGAGGCAGGGAGACGTTATGCGCCGCCTGATATCTGTCACGACGTGCCTTCTCGCCGCACTTTTGGCGTCACCGGCCCGCGCGGGCGACGATTCGCTGCTTCGCCAGACGGACGCCGAAGCGGCTGCCAAGAGCGAAGGGTGCCTTACCTGCCACACCGGCATCGAGCCGATGCACGAATCCTCGCAGGTCAACCTCGGCTGCATCGACTGCCACGGCGGCAACGTGGCGGTGCACGCCAGTGGGCTCGCGCCCAAGAGCGCCGAGTACCTTGCGGCGATGAAGCAGGCCCACGTACAGCCGCGCTATCCCAAGGAATGGAGCGATCCGAAGGATCCCTCGCGGATCAGCTCGGCCAATCCGGAGCGCTCGTACACGCTGCTCAACCGCGAATCCGCCGAATACATCCGCTTCCGCAACCCCGGCGACCTGCGCGTGGCCGACAAAACCTGCGGATCGTGCCACGCCGAAGACGTCGACCACGTCCACAAGAGCCTGATGTCGACGACGGCCATGCTCTGGGGCGGCGCCGCGTACAACAACGGCATCGCGCCGCTCAAGCCCTACATCTTCGGCGAATCGTACGGCGCCGACGGCGTCGGCCAGAAGATCTCGACGCAGTCGCCGCCGAGCGATGCCGAAGCTGCACGCGGGGCGCTGCCGTCGCTGGTTCCGCTGCCGCGCTGGAACGTCGTCGACCCGCCCGACCCGCTGCGAGCCTTTGAGCGAGGCGGCAGGATCGATCGCTCCAACGTCGCGGAAGTGGGAAATCCCGGCCTCGGACCGTTTCTCGACGAGCCGGGCCTTCCCGACATGAAGCTCGGCACGCGCGGCCCCGGCACCGACCTTCGCGTCAGCGCCGGCGTGCTCAATCTGCAGAAGACGAGATTGAACGACCCGCTGCTGTCGTTCCTCGGCACCAACGACCATCCGGGCGATTTCCGGTCCAGCGGCTGCACGGCCTGCCACGTCGTCTACGCGAACGACCGCGACCGCGTCCACTCAGGTGCGTACGCGGCCGACGGGCATACCGGCACGTACCATGGCAATGATCCCACGATTCCGCGCGAAGAGTCCGGGCACCCGATCCAGCACCGGCTGACGCGCGCCGTGCCGTCCAGCCAGTGCATGGTCTGCCACATGCACCAGCCGAACTCGTTCGTGAATACCTTCTTCGGCTACCAGATGTGGGACTACGAGACCGACGGCGACCTGATGTGGCCGAAGCAGCAGCGCTACCCGACGGTCGCTGCGCCGACGCCGATGGATGCGCGCCACTGGCAGCCGATGCACGACTCGCTGGCGCGCGATCCCGAGGAAGCGGCGGTGCGCGGGCTGTGGAACAACGAAGATTTCCTGCGAAACGTCAGCTCGCTGCCGACGAAGGAAACGCGCTTTGCCGATTACAACGGCCACGGCTGGATCTTCCGCGCGGTGTACTGGCAGGATCGCAAGGGCAACCTGCTCGATGCCAAGGGCAAACCCATCGACTGGAACTCGCCCGACAAGCTGCAGCACGCCGTCCAGCTCATGGACATCCATGCCGAAAAGGGCATGCACTGCGTCGACTGCCACTTCCGCCAGGACAATCACTCGGACGGTAACATTTACGGCGCCTACCCCGATGCGGTCGAGATCGGCTGCATCGACTGCCACGGCAACACGACCCACCGCGCGAGCCTCGAGACCAGTGGTCCGGCTGCGCCGGGCGGCGGGCATCCGCTCGAAAACGGGATCACCCCGTCCGGCAAGCGCCGCTTCGAATGGGTCTACGACGAGAAAACCAGCAGCAACCGCTTGATGCAGCGATCGATGCTCGACAAGGACGTCGAGTGGGAGGTCAAGCAGGTCGTCGACACCATCGACCCGAACAACAAGCGCCTCTACAACGAGAAAGCGCGCTACGCCAAGACGATGCGTATGGACGGCGCGTGGGGCGCCTTTCCGGAGGACACCAAAGCGCTCGCACACGGCGACGACAACATGGCTTGCGCAAGCTGCCACACCTCGTGGGTCACGAGCTGTTTCGGCTGCCATCTGCCGCAGCAGGCCGACTGGAAGAAGGACTCGCAGCACTTCGAGGGCGGCCAGTCACGCAACTGGTCGTCGTACGACCCACAGGTGCTGCGCAACGACATCTTCATGCTCGGACGCCACTCGACGAGCAAGGGCCACGTCATCGCACCGGTGCGCTCGTCCAGCGCCGTGATGATCAGTTCGACTAATGCCAACCGCGAGCGCATCTACGGCCAGCAGATGCCGATTTCGGGCGAGGGCTACAGCAGCCAGGCCTTCAACACGCATTTCGCCCACACGGTACGCACGACGCAGACCCAACAGTGCTCGAGCTGCCACCTGTCCACGGCCGGTGACAACAACGCGTGGCTCACCCAGGTCATGACGCTCGGCACGAACTTCGTGAACTTCGTCGGCCGCTTCGCGTGGATCGGCGAGGAGAAGGGCATCGAGGCCGTGGGCGTCACCGAGTGGGACGAGCCCCAGGCCGTGATCGGCAGCCGCCTGCACCGACTCGCGTATCCTGCCGAGTACGACAAGCACGTCGCGAATGATTCGCAGCTGAAGGAATCGTACGAGCACGCGGCCGGCCACGTGCAGTGCCTGCAGCTCAGAGGCGAGTACCTGTACACGGCCAACGGCGGCGACGGCCTGCGGATTTTCGACGTCGCGAACGTCGACAACAAGGGATTTTCCGAACGCATCACCACGGCGCCTGTTTCTCCGCTCGGCCAGCGCACCTACGTGAAGACGCGCAACGCGACCTGCGTGGCGCTGCCGACGACGATGCCGATCCATTTCGACAAGCCGCACGATCCCGCCAACCAGGAACAGCCGATGCATCCGCTGTATCGCTACGCCTACCTGAGCGACAGCGTGGAAGGCCTCGTCGTCGTGGACGTAGACACGCTTACCGACGGCGATCCGCAGAACAACTTCCTCGAGCGCGCCGCGACGTTCAATCCCGACGGCATCCTCGATGGCGCGAGCTACCTGACGATCGCCGGCTCGTATGCCTACATGCTGACGCCACGTGGCGTCGTCACCGTCAGCATCGACGACCCGCTGCACCCGCGCGTGGTCTCTGCGCTGGAGCTGCCCGGCGCGCGGTCGATTGCCATTCAGCTTCGCTACGCGTTCGTTACCGCTCCGCGCGGCCTCGAGGTCGTCGACATCACATCGGTCGAACACCCGCGACTGGCCGCATCGCTGGACCTTGCCGAGGCCGGGGAAGTCTACGTGGCGCGTACGTACGCCTACGTGCCGGCCGGCAGCCAGGGACTGGCGATCGTCGACATCGAAAAGCCGGAACACCCATTCCTGCAGCAGATGTTCAACGCGGACGGAAAGATGAACGACGTGCGCGCCGTTCGCATCGGCGCGACCGGCGCCAGCGTCTTCGCGTACGTCGCCGACGGAAAGAACGGCCTGCACGTGCTGCAGCTCATCGCGCCGAACGAGACCCCCGGTGACTCCGGCTTCAGCCCGACCCCGACGCCGAGACTGATCGCGTCCTACCGCACCAAAGAGCCGGCGCTCGCGCTGTCGAAGGGCATCGACCGTGACCGCGCAGTCGACGAGAGCGGCAATCAGGTCAGCGTCTTCGGCCGTCTGGGCTCACGGCCGTTCACGCGCGCCGAGATGGACACGCTGCTTCTCCGCAACGGCAAGCCCTACCTGGTCAGCGACAAGCCCGCGACCAGGCCGCGCGCTTTCGTGCTGCCGGACTCCCTGGTGGCGAAGCCTCCGGGCGAAGAAGAAGCGGCGCCGCCGGGGACGCCGGTCGTCCAGCCGGCCGCCGCATTCGAAGAGAGAATTCTGCCCGGGCGCAACTGACGCACGTTCCGAACGGCGGGCCCAGCGCTGAGCGCTGGGGACAGGCACCAGCCGCATCATCCGTGTGCCGGCGCCCGCTCGATGCGGCTGGTGCCTGTCCCCAATGATGCGGCTGGTGCCTGTCCCCAATCTACATTTCGCGGCGGCCTTCGATGGCGCGGCCGACGGTGACCTGGTCGGCGTACTCGATGGTGCCGCCGACGGGAATTCCGTGGGCAATGCGGCTGACGCGAACGCCGAGAGGTTTGAGCAGCCGTGAGAGGTACACGGCTGTCGCCTCGCCTTCGATTGTCGGATTGGTCGCGATGAGCACTTCCTTGATCGGCTCGCGCCCCACTCTCTCGACCAGCTCGCGGATCTTCAGCCGCTCGGGTCCGCGCCCGTCCAGCGGCGAGATCGATCCGTGCAGAACGTGGAACAGCCCGGCAAAGCCGTGGCTTCGATCGATCGCAACGAGGTCTGCCGGCTCTTCGACGACGCAGACGATGCTGCGATCACGCCGCGGATCCTCGCACGTCGAACAGGGATCCGCCTCGGTGAGCGCGAAGCAGCGACTGCAGAAACGCGTTTGCGTTTTGACGGTCTCGATCGCGCGCGCGAGCTCGGATGCGAACGACTGATCCCCACGAAGGATGAAGAACGCAAGGCGCGCCGCGCTCTTCTCCCCGATGCCGGGAAGGCGCGAGAAAAGCTGGATCAGTGCCTGTAGCGCGGGCGTGTAGGCCAAGCGTTCGTCCTATTCGTCGTATCGATGTCGAGCACCACGTGCGTCGCCGGTCGGCCGTCAGGCCCGAACCGGCGACACCGCCCGCATGTTAGCGGCCGAACCAGCGACGCAGTCGTCCGCTTCCGCCCGCGGTGTCGCCCGACGGCGCTTCGTCGTCATCGTGTTCCTCGCCGCCCATCGCTTCGTTCAGCGCGTCGGGCGGAAGACCCATGTCGCCGGCCATCTTCTGCATCTCGACGGCGACCAGGTTCTGCGCCTTCTGGATCGCCTGGTTGACCGCCTGCACGAGGTGGTCCTGCAGCACGCGCTTGTCGGGATTCTCGAGCACCGACTGGTCGAGAAGGATGCGCCGCACCTGCAGCTTGCCGGTGATGACGACCTCGATCTTGCCGTCGGCCGCCGTCGCGGACACTTCCCTCTTGTCGACGCGCTTCTGGATCTGCTTCATCTGCTTTTGCAGGCCGCGTGCCTGCTTGAGCATCTGCATCATCGATGGCTCTTCGGCCATGTCCGTCTCCTTATTCCTCGAGAACCGTGATTCGGGTGACGCGCCCGCCGAGCTCGCCGACGGCTTTGTCGACCATCGGATCGGCAAGGGCGCTGGCTTTCTTCTTGGCCGTGCGCTCGTCCTGGATGCCTTGCAGGCTCATGCCTTCGCCGGCCGGCGACGCACCTGCGAGGCGAACGGTGACCGCCTCGCCGAAATGCGCGCGCGCGACTTCGGTGACGCGAGCCATGACGGTGGGATTCTTGAGCTTCTGCTCGAAGCTCGCACTGGTCGGCGCGAGGTCGACGAACTCGGGCGTGATCGAAACTGCGCGACAATTCGTCACGGTGACGTAGAGGTCGAGACCGTAGCGGCGCTTGATGTCATCGAGATAGGCTTCCCAGCGGCGCGCGGCGGCTTCCTCTTCGGAAAGAGGCTCGAGGGGCTCGCCTTCGGGACCGGACCACGATTCGACCGCCTCGGCGCTCGGCTTGCCTGCGAGCGGGAGGCGGTCGTCGTTTTTGCGCGGCGCGGGAGCGGGCTTCGCAGCAGAGGCTGGCGGCGCAGGTTTAGTCGAGCGCGCGGGCTCGGCAGTGACACGCGGAGCGTTCGGGCGCGCGGGCTCGGCAGCGGAGCGTGGCGCGGGTTCGGATGACGTACGCGGCGGCGCCGAAGTGCGAGGCGGCGCGCCTCCCGCCTGATCCGCGCGTGGAGTCGATTCCATGCGCGAGGAAATCGGGGTCGCCTGGCGCGGCCCTGCACTCGTCTCGATCGCACCGAGCTTCTGCAGCAGCGCAGCCGCCGTCTCGACGGGCTCCAGTGACGCGACCTTCAGCAGCCCCATTTCGAACACGAGATCCGGATGACCACCGCGCCTGAGATCGGATGCGGTGTCGAGCAGGGACGAGAAGATGCGGTGAAGGTCGAGAGCGCTTCGCTTGTCGCGAAGCCGCGTCGCAAGCGCGCGGTGTGCTTCGATGACGGTCGGCGCGAGTGCCTTCGGTCCGGCTACCGCGGCGACCGTCACGTGGCGCAACACTTCCAGCACTTCGCCGAGAAGCCGTTCGATGTCGTAGCCGAAACGCCGCACCTCGCCGACGAGGTCGACGACACGCGCCGCATCCGCCTCGAGAATGCCTTCGAGGAGGCCGGTCACGAGATCGGCGCCGGCCACGCCGAGAAGACGCGCGACGTCGTCGGCTGCAAGACGACCCTCGGCGCCCGCCATCACCTGCTCGAGCAGCGATTGCGCATCGCGCATGCTGCCGTCGGCCTCGCGCGCGATCAGCGCAATGGCGTCCGGCGCGATCTCGAGGTGGTCCTGGACAGCGATCTGCCCTAGTTGCAACGAGATCTGGTCGTCGCTCAGCCGGTGGAAATCGTAGCGCTGGCAGCGCGACAGTACCGTGGCCGGGAGCTTGTGGACCTCAGTGGTCGCCATGATGAACTTGACGTGGGCCGGAGGCTCCTCGAGGGTTTTCAGCAGCGCATTGAATGCCGATCTCGAGAGCTGGTGCACCTCGTCGATGATGAAAACCTTGAAGCGGCCGGTCGAAGGGCGGTACTGGGAGCTTTCGATCAGCTCGCGCACGTTGTCGACACCGGTGTTGGATGCCGCGTCGATCTCGATGATGTCCATCGCCGAGCCTGCGATGCTCTGCAGGCAGGCCGGACACTTGTTGCAGGGCTCGGCGCCCTCGCCGCGCTCGGCGCAGTTGATCGCACGGGCCAGCAGCCGCGCGATGGTCGTCTTGCCGACGCCGCGCGTGCCCGTAAGCAGGAAGGCGTGAGGAATGCGGTCGCGCCGGATCGCGTTGGCCAGGGTGCCGGTGACGTGGGCCTGCCCCACCACCGACGCAAAGGTCAGCGGTCGCCACCGCCTTGCCACCACTTCATAGGACATCGTCCGCGCGCGCTCCGAACACGGATCGGTAGCATCGGCGCCGACCCCGGGCAAGGCGGGGTGTTTCGTCGATTTCCTTCGTGATCTCCGCCGGTTGCGCGGCGTTTTCGATTGCCGGCAGCGGCGCGCGCTGCGTTGCAAGCGGCGCCCGGCGCGGGTAGGTTTCGCGTCCTTCGTTCCACCTTCTCACGCGGAGAGGTGTCCGAGCACGGTTTAAGGAGCACGCCTGGAACGCGTGTGTACCCTTACAGGTACCGTGGGTTCAAATCCCACCCTCTCCGCCACTTCACTTCGCGAGAACTGGCGGTTCCCGAACGAACTCACGACAATCGCCGGATTGCCGGGGGATTCCGACGATCCGGTGGGCGTGGCGTTTCTCTCTGGTCCGGATACGGGCCGACATCGGCAGGTTTGGGCGGTGATTCTCCAAGCGCGATTTGGGCGGTTCCCCAAGGGTCGGTGGTGGGGCGAAAGTCCGGGGCATTGGTCGCCCGAGAGAACGCAAAGACCGCCCCATTCTCGCGGGCAGCCGCCGCCGGTCTCTCTCCGGTTCTCCAAGCCCGCCCGTGGGTACGCAACGCCTTCCCGCGCAGCAGTCCGCCAGTAAGAACTCTCCTCTGCAATGAGCTCGAGCGCTCGGCCGACGTCACGAACGTGAAGGACATTCCCCTCAACGTCAGCTACCCAGAGTTGATTCTGACGCTTGCTCCCCCGCCGATAGACCAAGGCTTTCCCGAACCTTCCTATGCATCACGTCTGGAGGCACTTCGGCCACCTTCCGCATCAGCTCATCGTGCATACCCCTGACTTCCGCATCGACGATGATGTCGGAAACACGCAACTCTCGGGATAGAGAAAGGGTTTCGATGGAACGACACCGACTAAGCGCAACGTAGGTTTGCCCACTTGCGAATACGCCGGCGCCAAGGTCGACATGTACGCGGTCGATCGTTTTGCCTTGGCTTTTATGAATCGTAATGGCCCAGGCAAGCATGAGAGGGAGTTGAGTGTAGGTCCCAACTACGATCCGTGAGATCTTGCGCGTCGCCTCGTCCCAACCGTACTCGAACTGTTCCCAGGTCACTCTCGAGACATCTACTACTCTCTGCGTGTCGAGAATCTCGACAGTGATCCCATCTCGCCCGAACGACTTAACGATTCCGACCGACCCGTTCACCCACTGTCGAGCTGAATCATTTTTCGTAAAGAGCACCTGCGCCCCCTCCCGTAGGGTCAGCTTTAATGGCGAGGGCAAACGATCCTTTCTGAAGCGATTCGTGATTGTGGCATCGAAGTGCCTGTCCGGCTTATCTATCTCCTCAAGCCGTCTGTTGTTGATGCGATCCACTTCGACGTTGCGAGGCGCAAGATGCACGGCTCCAGGTGGCGGACGATCGGCGATCTCGCAGCCTTGGTTGATCGCGGCCACCGTGCTCGCCAAATCGTGTCCGAGGCGAATGTTAGAAAGTAGATCGACGAAACGTTGGTCGGACTGACGATACGTCTTTCGCAGATCTACTGGGTAGGTCGCCGGGATGTATTCTGGCTGCACAGATCTGGCATTGAAGAATCGGGCGGTTCCGTAAAACCGCTCGACGAGTTTTCGGACATTGCTCTCCACTACTGGTGGCAGTTGGAAGAGGTCCCCGACGACCACGACCGGAATGCCTCCGAATGGCTTGTCCACCTCTCGATTGGCCCGGAAGAATGCGCTGGTCGCGTCCAATAGGTTGGCGGAGACCATGCTGATCTCGTCGATTACCAGGACCTTCGCTCGCTTGATGTCCTGTCGACGATGATTCTTCTGAATATCGCCTTTCAAGATCCAACCTGGCGGCAACCGGCACAGGCTGTGTAGTGTAACTCCACCAATACTGATGGCCGCCATTCCAGTCGGCGCCGCCAGAATCATTTCTCCATCGAAGACGTGATCGAGCCAGCGGATGAATGTGCTCTTCCCGGTTCCCGCCGAACCGGTAACAAAGATCAGCGGGAACTCCGCCCGAATGAGGTCCCGGACCAGTTCATACTCGGGAAGGATCTCGATTAGAGAAGGGTCGAATTCTGCTTTGCGCCCGATCTTCGAGGGCGCGACCTTTGCCCGATATTCCTCGGGTGGAAGCGCGGGCGATGTCCGGATTTCCGTGGCCTTGCTGCTGGCCTTAAACGCCCAACCCGCCAGTGCGATGAGCCCCAAGACTGAAATCGGATCCACAGAGGTACTGGCCTTTTCCGCAGCTACAGACAGTTTGCCCGCGTGCCCGGCTTGTTGCTACTCGGGCGCTGATCAGTCGGCCAGCCCGAACAACTTTCTCTGCTCGGACCAGTCCAAGGGAAGTGCTTCGCGAAGGGATTCGACGGTGATGCGGGATGACTGAGTGCCCGCGAGGATCGATTCGGTGATATCGGGCGCCAGGAAGGCGTAGCGAACCAGTCTCATGAGGTACTGCGTCGTAACGCCGGCTTCGCGGGCCAGGTCGCCAGGTGACTTCCCGTCGCCGCTCAGAAGTCGCTCCGCCCATTCTTTCCCGCGGACGACGGCCCTGATCAGTGAGGGATCGCGCATCGAGATAACCCGCGCACCAGTGCTGGACGGCAGGATCTGAAAGCTGCCGGTACGACGCTGCAGGCTGAACGGGATCTCGATCATG
>DASXOZ010000024.1 GCA_036493895.1 Candidatus Binatia bacterium
GGACCGGTCAATCCCGGCGTCACGCCGCCCGCGGCGCGCTGTGCCGGCACGATCTGCCACGCCATCCGCCGAACAAACGCGTCTCAGCCGCGCACCAACCAGACGATGACCACGCCGAGCGCCGCAGAAACAAGGCCGGTAAGGCGCAATCGGCTATCCGATATGCCAAGTGCCGCAGCCATCGCTTGCTTCGCGGTCATCGGGAATGCGGCAAAGAGAATACCTTCGATCGCGAAGAACAATCCGATCGCGGCCAGGAAGTCGGACATACCTGCGGGCCCCGGGGTACGGCCGGCACAACTTGACGAAAAGCCTATTTGGCGTCGGGCGCGGGGGAGGCCCCCGGTTTTTGCGGCGCGCGCGAGGCTGCCGCTTCCGCGCGGTCCCGCGGCAACGGCGTGGAGAAGTAGCGGAAGAAATCCGAATCAGGCCGAAGCACCAGCCGCGTATCGCCGTGTTGCAGGCTCTTCTCGTAGGCCTGCATGGAGCGGTAGAAAGCGAAGAAGTCGGGATCGCGGTTATACGCGTCGGCAAAGATGCGATTGCGCTCGCTGTCGCCCTGGCCGCGGGCCTGCTCGGCTTGGGAGTTGGCCTCGGCCAGCAGCACGGTCACGTCGCGGTCGGCCCTGGCGCGGATCTCCTGGCTCTTCTGGCTCCCCTGGGCGCGGAACTCCGCCGCTTCCCGCTGGCGCTCAGTCTGCATGCGCTGGTACACCGCCTGGCTGTTCTGCTCCGGCAGGTCGGCGCGGCGGATGCGCACGTCGACAACCTGGATGCCGAACGACTGCGCCTCATGGTCGAGCTGCTCGCGCACGCGCGCCATCAGCTGCTCGCGCACGTCGCGCACGACCTCGGTCAGTGTGGCCTCGCCGAGCACGCGCCGCAGCGCCGAGTTGAGCAGGATCGCGAGTTGCGAGTTCGCTCCGGTCTCGCCGACCGTCTGGTAGAATTTGAGCGGATCCTTGACGCGATAGCGCGCGAAGGCGTCGACGACGAGACGCTTCTGGTCGGAGGCAATCACCTCCTGCGCCGGCGATTCGAGGTCGAGGATGCGTTTGTCGACGTAGATCACGCTGTCGATGAACGGCACTTTCACGTTGAGTCCGGGCTCGGTGATCACCCGCACCGGCTCGCCGAGCCGCACCACCAGGGCCTGCTTGGTCTGGTTGACGGTGAACAGGGTGCTGTAGCCGACGATGACGACGAGCAGCAGCAGGACGGCGAAGGCCACTCCGGCAAGGCTCGACTTCATTGGCTGGCTCCGGAAGACGACGGGCTGCCGGCCGGGGACGGCGGACGCTGGCGCGGCAGCTCGGTGAGCGGCAGGTATGGCACCACGCCGGGGCTCGTCTGCTGCGGGCCGGTGTCGATGATCGTCTTCTCGCTGCCGCCGAGAACGCGTTCCATGGTTTCGAGATACATGCGCTCGCGGGTCACGTCCGGCGCTTTCTTGTACTGGTCGTAGATCTGCAGGAAGCGCGAGGTCTGGCCCTTGGCCTCGGCGACGGTCTGCTCGCGATAGGCCTCGGCGTCCTGGGTGACCTTGGCGGCGCGGCCGCGCGCCTCCGGCACCACGCGATTGGCGTAGGTCTGCGCCTCGTTCTGCGCGCGTTCGAGGTCCGAGCGCGCCGCCTGCACGTCGCGGAAGGAATCGATGACCTGGGTCGGCGGATCGACCTTCTGCAGCTGCACCTGCTGCACCAGGACGCCGGCGCCGTAATTGTCGAGGGTCTTCTGCATCAGCTGCTGCACCCCCGTCTCGATGTTCTGCCGCGCACCGGTGAGGATCGGCTGGATGGTCGAGCGCCCGATCACCTCGCGCATCGCGCTTTCGGCGACCGCCTTCACCGTTCCTTCGGGGTTCTGGATGTTGAACAGATAATCGCCGACCCCGTTCGGCTTGACCCGCCACAGCACCGAGAAATCGACGTCGACGATGTTCTCGTCGCCGGTGAGCATCAGGCTTTCCTCTGGCACTTCACGCACCGGCGCGCCACGGCGCACGTTCTCGACCGGGAGCGTGCCGACGTCGATCTTGTTGACGCGCAACGCCGGAGGCGTCAGCGCGGTCTCGATCGGATAGGGCAGGTGGTAGTTCAGCCCCGGCTGCACTTCGCGCACGAACTTTCCGAACCGCAGCACCACGCCGAGTTCGTCGGGCTCGACGCGGAAGAAGCCGGAGAAGCCCCAGAGCACGACCGCCGCCAGCACGATCAGCGCCACACCGCGGCCGCCGAGATTGCCCGGCAGCACGCTGCGCAATCGGTCCTGGCTGCGTCGCAGGAATTCTTCGAGATCGGGCGGCCGCGGCCCTTGCTGCTGCGGACCCGAGCCCCAGGGTCCCCGCGGCCCCGAACCCCAGGGGCCGCCGGACTGGTTGCTCCACGGCATCGGGTAAAAAATCTCCTGATCGCCGGGCCAACCCAGCCGGCATGGATGCGGATATAGGGAAGTGCACTGCTCCTTGCAACGCG
>DASXOZ010000025.1 GCA_036493895.1 Candidatus Binatia bacterium
GAATGTCGTTCCGGACTGTCCGCTGTCTCAGTCGGCGCCCGCAGCCGTCGCCGGTCTCGACGACGGCTCGTCAGGTTCCAGGCGCATGCCGTAACGGGGGCTATTCCTTACGGGGCGTAGGTCACGCTCCAGTCGGAGCGAATCCGCACTGGTCCCGGGAGCCCTGCGACAGAGTTCGCCCCGACATTGGCCGTCACGCCGGCGCAGAATGCGGCGACGGTGCGCGGCGAAGCCGGATCGGCGATGCCGCTGGCCGCGATGGTCGGCGCAAAGCAGTTGGAATGCTCGGCAATCGTGCAGGCCCCGGCGTTATTGGCGTCCTGGCAGTCGGTGTTGTTACTGCAGGGGATAATCGGCCTGCCGTCCTCCTCCACGAAGCCGTCGCAGTAGAAGTATCCGGACGGATCGGCGCAGACGCCCTCGCCGTCGGGGTCGACGTTGCAGGCCCCGGGACAGTCGTTCGGTAGCGTAGGCTCGCCCGAGCCGACCGCGTCGCAAGTCGGCAGCTTGCACGGGCCGACGTCGACATTCGTGCAATCGCTATTGGTCGTGCAGGTGCGGCTCAACTCATGTTGGCAGCGATGAATCATGCCGTTGCAGGGGCTGACATCGACGGAGGCGCAGTCGTCATCGATCGTGCAGCGCAATTGTGTGTCCAGGCTGCACGAATAGCCGAGGGTCGCGCACTGCGCGTCGCTCGAGCAGCCGACGGTGGTGTCGCTCGAGCATGCCGCGCACGGGCAGTTCTGCATCGCATCGGCCGAGCACGGCAGATTCGACGAGAGCGAAACGGACGATGTCGTTTCGTCACGCGAGAACTTCATGCCCTGGCCGGTGATGTTCAAACCCAACGAGGGGAGGCAGTCCAGGCTCGTGGCCCCTCCGCTTGGCGGCGGGAACGTCGGATCGGTGCCGTTCGCATCGCACGGCGCACCCGGGCTGTTGCCGACGTCGCAGGTTCCTCCGCGAACCCCGTCATTCGGCGTCGGATCGCCGACACAGACCGGGCAAGGCTGTTGCTGCAGGTATCCGAGATGGATCCGCAGCAACTCGTACAGCTTGACGTGGCCGTGACCGTCATCCGGGCTCCACGTTCCCGTGGCGTTCGTGGCTGCAGTACCGAGCATGCATACGGGGACGCCGCTGATGCTGGCGGGTGTCGGCGGCCGCGTAAAGCAGGTGCACGCTGCCCCGCCGCAGTTCATCGAGTCGCTTTCGTAAGGCTTGTTGCAGTACTTCGTCGAATCGTTCGCACAGCGGCAGTTGCCTTCCGCCGAGTCGAAGCCGGCGACGGTACAATCGCCGAACGGCGCCGATGTCGACGGGCAGTCCAGCCGGAAGCCGAGCAGAGAGCCGTCGACGGGATCGAGGTTGTGCATCCGGCCCTTCCAGCCGGCGTCGATCTCGCTGGCGACGTCGCTTCCGACCTTGTCAGCATGCATCTGCCAGCGCATCGAGTAATTGCCCGCCATTGTGACCGGTGCGACCGGCGACCAGCTGCTGGCGTGGGAGCTGAGCGCGACGATCCGCAGGTCGCCGCCCGGCAGCACGACGCGCGACTGGATGCAGGGGTCGGGGCTGGCCACCCCGGCAGCACCGCTGCAGTCCGCAACGGCGGCACCGTTGCGAGTCATCGTCACGGACAGGAAATCGACCGGCACGATCGACGCGTCGATCGTGAACGTCAGGATCAGCGGGGAGGCCGCCGATGCATCGGGCGCCGTCACTTCGACCGTATGGCCGAGAACGTCGTAACCGGCTACGGTTTCGGCATCGACGATGCGAAGCTCAACCGCACCCGCGTTCGGAGTCTCGACGACGGCAGTGACCGGATTCGCAGGATCCGCGCCGCTGCCGTTCGAGTCGGTCGACACGCTGCCCGTGGCGGCGACACTTTTCTCGGCGCAGCTGCCGCTGGTGCCGATGATGCAATCGAGCAGCGGCGCGATGCCGTCTTCGACGGCGCCCCGCACGGCGTCGGCCTGTCCCGTTGCGGTGCAGCCGGCCTGCGTTTCGGCCTTCGTCATGGCGCCGCCGAATTTCACGGTGGCAGTGCTGATGGTGGCGTCGCGCTTGGTGCCGTCACCGCTGGTCACGAACTTCGACCACGCGCCGAGCTCGGCGGACGCGAGCTTGCCGGCGGCCTTGTAGACTGCGGACGGGCATTTGCCTCCGCCGCTCACCGGCGGCGCCGCGGCTTCCACGTCGGTGGCGAGCGTTTCCACCGTGGTCGTGGACGAATCCACGAGACCGTTGCACGGCGCTCCGTTCTTCAAATCCGCCGAGTCGAAGGCGGGGGCCACCTTGTCGGACGACTTGCTCACGCAATCGGCCGCGGGCGCGGATCCGTCGAGCGCTCCCTTGGCGGCGCAGCCGAGCAGCCCGCCGGCATACTTGCCGGAGCTTTTGAGCTTGGCCGCCCTGCACGATTGATCCGGCGTCCCGGCCGCACCGGCGGCCAGCGGCAGCGCGACGACGGCAACGGCGATGACCAGTGCGAACGGCAGCCACGGATTCGAACGGGTCCGGTTTCGGCTCGAAGGCATCATGTTTTCCCCAGTCTGCCGGCCTGTTGATTGCGCCGGGCTTGGCACGAGTTCGCGCGCAGCGCGCGGAACGTCAACGTCAATCGTCAATACTTACAATGCAGTAGCTGATTGCGACGGTCCTCTCCCGAAGGGCCGGTTGCGGGCGCAACGTAGCAAATGCGGTCCGCCTGTTCTGTGACCTACTACACCGCGTGCGCCAATGTCCAGCCGCTTTTCCCCGGCACCGGGATGGCGCCGGCTTGTCTACTCCACTTTGCCTGCCAGGAACCAGCGCCGCCTGTGCCGGTCGTAGAAGACCCACAGGATCTCGCCGTCCTCGGTACGCGCGAAGTGGTACTCGCGGTGGACTTCGCGGTTCCACCATCCTCCGGAGACGATGTAGGGACCGTCCATGTTGTCGACGCGGCCGTGGGCGGCGCTGCGGATGATCGGAGTGCGCGCGGCCGCGCTGCTTTGTTCGCGCGATGCCGTGCGCGCGGTGCCGGCGGGTTCGCGCGGGACGGTGCGACTTGCGCTTCCCGCGGGCGCATCGCGGACCGTCGCGTCGTGCGGGGCCTCGTACAGGAGCGACGGAATCCAGCAGTCGTCGCGCTCGCGAAAAGGCTTCGGCGCAAGCGCGATCGGCTTTTCGTAGATGCGGCGCACCAGAGGCCTCGTGCGCACCACCCGCGCCGACGGTGCGACGAGTGTCGCCGCGGGCTCCCACGTAAATCCTGCTTCGGGCAGGTGCCCTTCGCGCAGCACCGCGCGCACCACGGCGTGCTCGCCGAGCTCGGCGCGAAGCCGTGCCAGTGCCCGCGAGCCTGCAGCGAGATCGCGCTGCGTCCTGTCCATTCTGTCATGGAACAGGCGAAGCTGCTCGTGCCCGGCCGCTGCGGCCTCGGCCTCGACCTCGATTTCGATGAACGACGACGAAGCGCCGCGCCGGCGCTTTTCCGTCTCCGGCCCTCCTGCAACGCAGGCGCCCAGGCGAAGCCGCAGCAGGTCGAGGAGCACGTCTTCCTCCAGCGTCGCCTCGGCCGGACGCACCGCGATCTCGAGCGCGGCCGCTTCGTGTTTGAGACTTGCGCGAAGCCTTGCCGTCACGGCCGCGGCCGCCTGTCCGCGCGAGGCCAGCATCGCCAGCAGCGTTGCGAGCAGGCGCCGCACCAGCAGCAGCACGATTGCCTGGTCACTGACGGGATCTTCGAGGATCACCGAGCGCAGCAACGGCTCTTTGGCCGGCTCCGGTACGAGCGGGTCCCACTGCTGACCGCGCGCGCGGCGGTGCAGGCGCTCGGCCTCTTCTCCGAAACGCCGCGCGATGCTGCCGGCAGGAAGGCGCAGGAAATCGCCGACGGTGGCAATGCCGAGACGTGCCATCGCATCGCGCAGCTTCGGATCGATCCCGAGGCGCTCGAGCGCGACCTCGGCAACCAGGCGCTTCTCTTCTTCGTGGCTTTCGCAAACGAGCAGACGTCGCGACGAACGAGCCTTCGGTCCCGCGCGGCCCTGGTGCGAAGCGCCGCACAGCGCGCGTGCGAACGCGTAGCTGCCGAAGCGCGTGAAGCCGCAGGCAAGGCCGGCTTCGAAACCGCAGCCGTTTACTGCGCGGGCCACCGCGTTCGCCCACGCCTGCGCGCTCACGTACAGGCGCACCAGCCCGCTGGCGTCGAGCCAGAACACTCCCGGCTCCTCGCGCGAAGGCTCGACGTGAGGCGTGTGGCGGCGCAGCGCATCGGCGATGCGCGTGCGTGCTTCTTCGATCTGCGCTGCAGCGACGACGCCGGCTCTCAGTCGTCCGTCGAGCGCGAGGGCGGCGCCGTAGCGCATGCCGGGGCGCAGCCGCGACCTCCATGCTCTTTCGCTGACTTCGAGAAGAACGCCTCCCGGCTCGTCGGCGTCGACGACGGCGGCCGGAAACGTTTTCCAGTCCGGATGGTCGGCCAGCAGCAGCTGCAGGGCCAGCGCGGGGACGTCAATGCAGGCGTATCGGTCCATTGCGGGTCGTGCCAGCATGGCGATGTCCTGGGATACCCGGGGGTAGCGGGAATCGGCTGGTCACGCGGGCGGTCTAGCAGGGAGCCCGGTGGCGAACAAGAGGCGAAAACAGAAAACCGCCATGGGCGGGGATTTGGCATCCGACGAGTCGCATCCATTCAGAAACCGCGTGTGAGAAACCGCGTGGAGGAAATCTGCCGTCCCGGCGAGAAGCCGCGCCGACGAGATCCTCGAGCCGTCCCGGATTCCCGCGCACTCGAATGAAAGCGTGGGGGCCGCGTCGATGGTCACACGGACTTCGCCCTACAGCGTCGAAGATCCCGGGGGAGAGACTGTCGTGAACAACCGAATCGTTTGCTGCATTGCCACCGGCGTCCTGCTTTCCGGTTGCGCTGTCACGTACCACGTCGCCCCTCTGGAGAGCCCGCCCGCCACCGTCCGTTACGATCACGGCGCGGGAACGATCAGCCTCGTGCAGCATAACGGCGCTCTGCAGATGACGCCGTTCGGTGTCGAGAACGGAAAGCTCGTCTTCGGCGTTGCTGCGTTCAACAACTCTGCGCATCCCGCCAACTTCGGCGTCGAGAACATCCACGTCGTCACTGGGGAGAACAAGGGCCTGAGGGTGTTCACCGCGGACGATCTGGCGCGCGAAGCGCGCAACAAGGCCACGGCCGAATCGGTCGGCCTCGCGGTGGTCGGCGCGGCTGGCGTCGCCGCATCGATCGCGGCTTCGGACCAGAGCTACCACGGCACCTATCATACGCCGCACGGCAGCTACCGTTATCACGAGCACTACGAGGATCCGGGCGTCGCCATTGCCGGAAGCGCGCTGTCGGCCGGTGCAGCCGGAGCGGGAATCTACGCGGTGCAGCGGTCGCTCGATGCGACGCTCGCCGGAATCGGGCAGACGATCCTGCAGACGACAACGCTCGATCCAGGCCGCTCGGTGGGCGGGCGCGTCGTCATCGCCAAATCGCAAAGCAACTACTACCCGCAGGACGTCACCGTGATCGTCGACTGGAACGGCGAGCAGTACGCGTTCCCGTTCCGCGTCGAAAAACAATCCTGAGCCGCTGCGGCTGCACGGGCCTGCGTGCTCAGCGCAGGCCCGGCGGCGCGCGCAGCGTTTCCTCGACAGTCCATCCCGGCGCTCGGGTCTTGTCCTTGAGTGCGCGGATCGAGCACGTGAAGCGACCCGACGAAGTTCGCAGTCGCTCGGCGCGCACGCGCAGCGAAACGATCGGCGACAGCGATGCGGCGTCGTCGGATTTTTCGGTGAGGAAGACGACGGCGCTGCAATGCTTGCGCGCAAGGCCGAGAAGACGGCTGACCAGCGCAGAAGAAATCGACGCGCGGGCGCCGAGGTCGAGCATCACCAGCGCGAAGGCCCCCGAGCGCAGCAGCTTGTCGGCGGCGCGCGCCGCGCACGCGGCATCGGTCGTGCGCACGACGACGAGCGCGGCAAGATCGATGCCGCACGCATCGAAATCCGGCGGAAAGAACGTGGAGGCGCGCGCGCTGATCCACGCGACGGGCTCTCCTGCCTGCTGGGCCTTCCACATCAGGCTTGCGGCGGCGCTGAGCGCGGCGCTGCCGGCGTCGCGCAGCGGGGAGATGTCCCAGATGTTGGCCATCGCGGGCGGGTTCTTGGGGATTTGGTTGGGGATTTGTCGGGGGATTTGCGCGGGCCGCAGCAGGGCTTCGCCGCCGCAGGTGAGCTCGACGAGGCGGCCGGCCAGGACGCCGGCATCCCACGCCGCCGCGGGCGGGACGTCCTGACGGGGAGAGGGGCTGGCGGGATTCTGCGCAGGACTTTGCAGGACCGGCTCCACCGCCCCGCCTTTAGCAGAACGCCCCCAGGCGAACAAGAGGCGAAAGTTACAGATAAGTAATGGGGTCAGGCACCAGAGGAAT
>DASXOZ010000026.1 GCA_036493895.1 Candidatus Binatia bacterium
TTCGAGCTCGGACATGTGTGGTTCTCCTGTGAGTAGTGGGGTCAGGCACCAGCGCGCATCGAGCGAGCGCCTGCACCCGAATGATGCGCGCTGGTGCCTGACCCCATAAGCAGGCAGGCGTTGACGTCGCCGAAGCCGAAGCTGGCCTTGGCGATGATCTCGAGCTGCGGCATCGCCAGCGTGCGGTGAACGACGCAGCCGGCGTAGTCTTCGATGTCGGGATGAAGGTCTTCGCAGTTGCGCGAGCCGTGCACGAACCCGCCTTCGAGCATCGCCACCGCCGCCACCGTCTCGATGCCGCCGGCCGCACCGAGAGTGTGGCCGATCAGCGACTTGGTCGACGTGATCATCGGAAGACGCCTGCCGCGGCCGAGAGCCTCGGCCCAGTTCGCGATCTCGAGCGGGTCGGCCATCGTCGCAGTGAGGTGCCCGCTGACGGCATCGATGGCATCGGGATCGACGCCGGCGTCCGCGAGCGCGGCGCGGATGCAGCGCTGCACGCCGCGCGGATTCGGCGCCGTCATCGAGCCGCCGGCTCTCTGGCCTCCGCAGTTGACCGCGCCGCCAAGCACTTCGGCGTGAATCCTCGCGCCGCGCTCGAGCGCGCTGTCCAGCGATTCGAGCACGAGGATTCCCGCGCCGGCGGCGGGGACGAACCCGCCTGCCGCCGCGCTCATCGGCCGCGACGCCGCCTGTGGATCGTCGTTCCATGCACGCGCGAGCACGCGCATCGAATCGAAACCGGCCCAGATGTGCGGGCTGGCCGCCTCGGAACCGCCGACCAGCATGCGTTTTGCCCTGCCCGAACGGATCCGGTCGAGACCCTGCAGCACCGATTCGGTTCCGGTCGAGCACGCGCTGCTGTTGGTCGTCACCTGGTTGCCGAGCCCGAACATCCCGGCGATTTTCGCGCTGACGTTGCTGGTCATCACGCGCTCGACGCACGTGGATCCGAGGCGGCGCACCTTGCCGGCCTGGATCATCGGAACGACGAATTCTGCGACCGTGTCGATGCCGCCGATGCCGGTGCCGATCACCGCGCCGCAGTCCCAGTCGATCGCGTCCTCGTCGTCGCGAGGATCCGGAAGACCGGCGTCCCGCCACGCTTCGTCGGCAGCCAGAGCGGCATAGACCATGTTCTGGTTCATCGCGGCCAGCTCGGCCTCGCCGAAGCGAGCTCGCGCGCGCTCGTCGACGCCTTCGGGCACGCCGGAAACGGTGCAGGCAAACCCCATGTCGCGAAGGCGCGCATCGTTCCTCAGGCCCGAACGCCCCTCGCGAAGCGCTTCGGCGAACGCGCCGACGCCGACCGCGTTCGGCGCGACGACGCCCATGCCGGTGACGACGACGCGCACCCGGCTCATGACGACAGCCTCATGCCCGACATGGTCGCGCGGCAGACTTCGCGGCCGTCCTGCGCCGTCATCACCACGCCGGCGCGCAGCTTTCCGCGGCGCAGCCACAGCTTTTGCGAGCGGACGGTGACGGTCTGGCCGGGACGAACGACGCCGCAGAACTCCGCCTCGACGTCGGTGAACAGCAGGCGCGCCGCGCCGCCGCCAGCAGAGGCGCCGAACAGGCGAATGCCGAGACAGACGACGCCGATCTGCGCCATCGTCTCGACGAGGATCACGCCGGGAGTCACCGGATCGCCGGGAAAATGCCCGCGGTAGAACCACTCGTCCTCGCGGTAACGGTACGTACCGACGACGTGGTCGTCGTCGAGCTCGACGATCTCGTCGATGAAACGGAACGGCGGCGCCTGCGGCACCAGCGCGAGCACGTCGGCCGCCGACAGCGATCCCATCGTCGCCGCGGCCTCCGGCAGCATTGCACCGCCTCCGGCACTCGACAGCGACATGCTGCCGCCGGCACCTGTCGGCGTCATGCTGCCGGCAACACCCGGCAGCGGCACGCTGCCGGCAATTGATTCAGCCGCCATACATGCCTCCGTTGACGTGCACGACGCTGCCGGTCATGTAACCGGCGCGCGATGCGAGGAAGGAAACGACGTCGGCCACTTCGTCGGCGCTGCCGAGGCGCCCGAGCGGCACGCGCGCAAGGATCGCGCCGCGGATCTCGCCGGACAGCGACGACGTCATGTCGGTGTCGATGAAGCCGGGCGCTACCGAATTGACGAGAATGCCGTAGCAGGCTGCCTCCTGCGCCAGCGACAACGTCATGGCGTCCAGCGCAGCTTTTGCCATCGAGTACGAGGTCTGCCCCGCATTCCCCGTGTGCCCGACGACACTCGATACGTTGATCACCCGGCCGCGACCGGCCTTGTACATGAAGCGGCGCAGGACGAGCCGCGTCAGGTACCAGGTGCCGCGGGTCAGCGCGTGCACGCGATCGTAGTCCTCGAGCTTCATCGCGACCATCGGCGCGTCGGCAGTGATGCCGGCGTTGTTGACGAGCACGTCGATGCGGCCGGCTTTTTCCTTCAGCTCGGCGATGAGCGCGTCGATTTCGGAGCTCGAGGCCAGGTCGGCCCGCACGAGCACGGCGTCCTCGAGCGTCGCCATCAGCTCCCGGGCCCGCGTTTCGCTGCGATTGCAGTGCAGTACGACGCGAAAGCCGTCGGCGGCAAGCGCTTGTGCGCACGCGCGGCCGATGCCGGTGCCCGCGCCCGTGACGAGCGCGACTTTGCGAACCGCAGGCACATCGGCGTCGTTCGCTGCCGGCGTCGCGGCAGCGACGATACCGTCCTTGTCGAGCAGCTTCACTGCGCGGCCTGCGCGAACTGGAGAAGAGTGGCCGACCACGTAAGACCCGCGCCGACTCCGATCAGCGCGACGCGCTCGCCGGCCCCGAACGAACGCCAGTGCTCCGATAGCACCGAGGCCGATCCGGCGCTGGCGGTATTGCCGAAGCGGTCGACGTTGAAGTGATGATGCTCTGCCGCGATTCCGCAGCTTCGCGCGACGTTCTCCAGCATCAGCAGGTTGGCCTGGTGACCGATGTAGTGCATCGCTTCGCCCGTGGTCGAGCCGTTGCCGGCGTCGCCTCCGGTGCGCGTGTTCAGGTCCTTCCACAGCCGCACGCTGGTGCGGATGGCGAACGACTGCACGACGCTTCCGTGCTGCGCGAAGTAATCGGCCCACGGCACGACGACGCTGGCGTACCCCGAGGGCCGCGAATCGAGCGACGTCGAAACGATGCGCGCACCGGGCCGCGCCGGATCGCGCGAGACGACGGCGGCCGCGGCGGCATCGCCCCACAGCACGGCGGCCGTGCGGTCAGCGTAGTCCACGGTACGGGTGACCGTCTCGGGCGCGACGACGAGCACGTGTTCGGGAAGCGCATCGTCGCGCATGCCCGCCAGAAGATGCAGTGCCGCGCCGAAACTCGTGCAGGCCGAGCGCACGTCGATGGCAGGCACTTCGATGCCCAGCTCGGCGGCGACGATGCACGCTTCGGCCGGCGTCACGTGGTCGGGTGCGCTGCCGACGCCGATGACGAGCCCCACGCCTGCGGCGTCGATCCCCGCATTGACCAGCGCCATGCGTGCGGCGCGCGCCGCCAGCACCGCATTGCTCTCGAGCGTCGCCTCGCGCGCTGCCCGGATGTCGGCGTTGCGCGTCGTGCGGATATAGTCGAGGTCGAGCACCGTGCGGCGAGAGCGGATGCCGGTGCGCTCGAGAATCCAGGCCTCGTCGGTGCCGATGTCGAGATCCTCGAGGAAGCGGTTGCTGATCTCGGACGCCGGATGCGCGTGGCCCATGCCGCAGACGGTCAGCATCAGGCGCAGGCTCCGCGGGAGATGTGCTCGCCGCCGTCGACGCGAAGGATCGATCCGTTGATCCAGCGCGCTTCGTCGGTGCACAGCAGATAGACCGCGTCGGCGACGTCCTGCGGCGTCGTCAGGCGGCCAAGGGGGTTTCTCAGCATCGCGTCCGCTTTCATCGCTGCGATGCCGGGAATGAGCGCGGACGCGGGAGTCTCGGTGATCCCCGCCTGCACGATGTTCGACCGGATTCCCCACGGCGCCAGCTCGAGCGCGATCTGGCGCGAGACGGCTTCGAGCGCGGCCTTTGCGGCACTGACGGCACCGTAGCCGCGCCACGCGATCGTGTTGCCTTCGCTCGTCAGCGCGAGCACTCGCGCATCGGGCGCGAACAGCGCACGCTCGTGCACGTCCCGCACCCACGTGTACAGGCTCGTGCCCATGTTGTGGACCGTCGATGCGAAATCCTCGTCGTCGGCGATGCGCTTGCCGTAGTCGGCCGGCGTCGCCAGCGCGTGCAGCATTGCGCAGCCGCCCGCGAAACTCTGGTCGACTGCCTTTGCCAGTGCGTCGCCGTCGATGCCGAGGGCGCACGCGAGATCGTCCAGCGCACGGCGCCGGTGATTCGCGACCGTTCCGTCGCCCGGAAGCGACAACGGCTTCAGGTTGCCGAGCGCGATCGAATGCAGCAGCACGCGGATGCGGCCGCGTCCCTGCAGGCGCGCAGCCGCTTCGTCGAGCACGCGCGAGCGCCCCTCGGCACTCAGAGCATCGACGTTGAGGGTGACGAGAGCCGGCGCATCGGCGGCAAGCCTCTCGAAATCCTTCTCGATGCGCGCCATCGCCGCACGGCGGTCGCGATGCACGACGACGAGCGACATGCCGGCGGCCGCAAGACGCCGCGCAGAGGCCAGACCGATTCCGCTCGAACCGCCGAGCACGAGACCCCAGCAGTCCGCCGCAAAAACCCGCGGCACCGCCTCAGCTGCGCCTGCACTGTCGATCGAAGCTGCGCTCGTCATCGGCGCCACCTTGCCCGCTACGCGGCGAGCTGCTCGAGACTGCGGACCGCGACGACCGACGAGATCTCGGGACCGTGCTCGAGGCTGAGGAACATCGGCCGCAGCGGCTTGCCCGGTCCGACCTCGATGACGCGGGAGCAGCGTGACGCGATCGCGCGCATGTTGTCCCTCCACCGCACGGGCGAAGAGATCTGCGCGACCAGCGCCCGTATGAGGGCGTACGCGTCGCCGTCGTGGAAGCCTCCGCTGGTGTTGGACGTGACCAGCGTCGCGCGGCACGCATCGATACGCGGCAGTACGTCACGCAGGCACTGGCCGAAGTATTCCTCGATGCCGCTCATCATCGGGCTGTGAAACGGCGCGCTCACCGCGAGCTCGACCGCGCGCAGCGGTTGGCGGTGCAGCTCGAGAATGCTGGCGACCGCATCGGAGAGCGCCGCGCTCGCGCCCGACAGGACGATCTGAGAGTCCGAGTTGTCGTTGGCGATCCAGACGCGGGTGCCGGCCAGCACGCGCGCGACCAGCTCTCGATCGATTGGCGAGCCGACCAGCGCCGTCATGCCGCCGCTGCCGGCGGGGACCGCCTCCTGCATCAGGCGACCCCTTTGCCGGACCAGCCGCACGGCGTCGGCCAGCGGCAGCACCCCGGCAGCCACCAGTGCGGTATACTCGCCGAGGCTGTGGCCGCCGTAGCAGTCGGGCACGAGGTCGAAGCGCTCGCCGAGCACGCGGAGCATCGCGATCTCGACCGTGAGGATGGCCGGCTGCGCAAACTCGGTGCTTTGCAGGCGCGGATCCTCGCCGAAGCACAGGGTGCGCAAATCGAGCGAAATCGCGTCGCCGGCCTCTTCAAAGGTGCGCCGTGCAGCTATGGAACTGTCGTGAAAATCGCGACCCATCCCCGGGCGCTGGCAACCCTGGCCCGGAAAGACTAGGGCGGCGTGCACCGGCCGGCGGGTACGGCGGGCAGGTTCAGCGGGGTTCTGGAACATGACCGCGGTACAGTACCACCGTCGACATTGCGCGTCAAATATTTTACAAACTGAATAAAAACAGGTAGTTACAGTATAGACCGAAGTACAGAGCACCCCGATGCCACTGCAACCCAAAGGAAGCACCAAGCCTCCCGCGCGCGGCGCCGCCACCCGCGCGAAGATCCGCGATGCGGCCAATGCCCTGTTCATCCGCCAGGGCTTCGAGGCCACGACGGTCGACGAGATCGTCGCCCAGGCCGGCGTGGCCAAGGGTACGTTCTACGCGCACTTCGACAGCAAGGAGGAGCTGCTGCTCGAGTACGTCTCGACGCGCATCACGAGGGCCGAGGCCCAGCTTCCGCTGCTCGTGGCAGAGCCGAACTTCGAGGCTGCGCTCGCCCGTGTCGTTGCGATCAGCCTTCGCGGCAAGCTGTGGTGGAACCGTGACGTCGCGCGCCTTGCGATCGAGACGATCACTGCAAGATCGGCCGACTACGAGGAGGTGGTGCGCGGCCTCGTCAAGCCTCTCGTCGAGATCGGGCAGGCCCGCGGCCAGGTCCGCACCGACATCGCACCCGAGATCCTCGCGCGCTTCATCGTGCGGGTGCTTCTCGGAGTGGTGCTCGACTGGACCGAAAGCGGCATCGGAGGCACTCGCGACCAGGCTCTCGATTCCGCGCTGGTCCTGGTGATGTCGGCTTCGCGGCCTGCGCCCGGCTGAGAGGTTGCAGGAAAACGGCCGACTGCGACGTCGAAGTCCCGGAAACCGGGCGCCTTGAGTTTTTGGCGGACCCTGTGTACGCAGCGGCCTGCCTCGGTGTCCGACTCCGGACCAGCAGCGGCGCCCGCCGCGTGCCGGTAACCCGGCTTCGCCGCCTGAATCGGCACCCGGGCACGGAGCGCGACGCGCGCTACCCACAAAACGCGATACCAGCGATGGCCCTCAAAGACGTTCTCCACGAGTTGCAGACCCGCAACGCCCAGGCCGAGGCCGGCGGCGGCAAGGAACGCATCGCCGCGCGCCATGAAAAAGGCCTGCTCGGCGCCCGCGAGCGCATCGACCTGCTGTTCGACAGCGGCACCTTCGTCGAAGTCGACAAGCTGAAGACCCACCGCTGCAACGACTTCGGGATGGACAAGCAGCGCATCCCGGGCGACGGCATCGTCACCGGCTACGGCAGCGTCGACGGCCGCACGGTGTTCGCGTTCGCCCAGGACTTCACGGTGCTCGGCGGAAGCCTTTCGCACGCGTTCGCCGAGAAGATCTGCAAGATCATGGGGCTGGCGATGAAAGCCGGCGCACCTGTGGTCGGCCTCAACGATTCGGGCGGCGCACGCATCCAGGAAGGCGTCGAGAGCCTCGGCGGCTATTCCGACATCTTCTGCATGAACACGCTGGCATCCGGCGTGGTGCCGCAGATCTCGGCGATCATGGGACCTTGCGCCGGCGGCGCGTCCTACTCTCCTGCGCTGACCGACTTCATCCTGATGGTCGACCAGAAGAGCTACATGTTCATCACCGGCCCCGACGTCATCAAGTCGGTGACGCGCGAAGTGGTCACGCAGGAAGACCTCGGCGGCGCGTTCACGCACAACAGCAAGAGCGGCGTCGCGCACTTCATGGCCGAGAGCGACGAGGACTGCGTTGCCAAGGTGCGCCGCCTGCTGAGCTACCTGCCGTCGAACAACGTCGACGATCCTCCGGTGCTGGCCTGCGACGATCCGGTCGACCGCCTGACGCCCGAGCTCGACGACGTCGTACCCGACAGCTCGAACCAGCCCTACGACATCCACGCCATCATCGAAGCGACGGTCGACTCCGGGAGCTTCTTCGAGGTGCACGAGCACTTCGCGAAGAACGCGGTGGTCGGCTTCGCCCGAATCGGCGGCCGCTCGATCGGCGTCGTCGCCAACCAGCCGCTGCACCTGGCCGGCTGTCTCGATTCGAACTCGTCGAACAAGATCGCCCGCTTCGTGCGCTTCTGCGACTGCTTCAACATCCCTGTCGTCACGTTCGAGGACGTGCCCGGCTTCCTTCCCGGCACCGCGCAGGAGTGGGGCGGGATCATCCGCCACGGCGCGAAGATCGTTTACGCCTACGCCGAAGCGACCGTCCCGAAGATCACCATCATCACGCGCAAGGCTTACGGCGGGGCGTACGCCGTCATGGGGCCGCGCCACGTGCGCGCCGACGTCGTGCTCGCGTACCCGTCGGCCGAGATCGCCGTGATGGGCGCCGACGGCGCCGTCAACATCATCTTCCGCGGCGAGCTGAAGAACGCCGACGACGCCGAAGCACGCCGCAAGGAGCTCGTCGCGGACTACCGCGGCCGCTTCGCGACGCCGTTCAAGGCAGCCGAGCTCGGCTACATCGACGAAGTGATCTCGCCGTCGCACACCCGGCTTCGCATCGGCCAGGCCCTGGCGATGCTCGCGCACAAGAAAGATACCAACCCGCCGAAGAAGCACGGCAACATCCCGCTGTGACGACGATGCGCTGCAACAGGACACACCGCCGTGGTCGATGAATTCCGCACCGTGCCGCCCGGAGTGGGCGGCCTCGGGGGAAGGCCCGACCTCCTGCGCGTCGCGCTGGCAGCGTATGCCGCCCACATGCAGCAGCGCGCGCGCGTGCGCATCCCGCGCGCACAGACACCGTGGGGACTTTCAGCGCGCATCGCATCGATCCAGAGGATGGGCACGCGCTGACGCGCGGCCGGAAACGGAAATGGCCACCTACAAGGTCAAGGCGTACGGCAAGGAATACACGGTCGAGGTCATCGAGCAGGCCTCGGGCGCCCGCATCATCGTCGAAGGCTACAGCTTCGAGGTAGAGCAGGCTTCGCCGGGCTCGGTGCCGGGCCACACGGCCGCACGCGCGGCGGCAAGAACCGCTGCGCCGGCGCCTGCAGCAGCACCGGCACCGGTCGCTGCGCCGCCGAAGAAAGCGGCCGCGCCCAAGGCAAAAGCCGCGGCGCCTGCTGCACCTGCAAAATCCGCCGCGCCCACCGGTCGCGGCGCCGTCCTCGCACCGATTCCGGGCGTGATCACCAAAGTCTGCGTCACCGAAGGCGAGGAAGTCCGCGCCGGTCAGACCGTCGTCAAGCTCGAAGCGATGAAGATGGAGAACGACATCACCGCGCTGGTGGCCGGCACCGTCAAAGAGGTTGCCGTCACCGAGGGCGCGGAAGTTTCCGACGGCCAGCTGCTCGTCCTCGTGGTGTGAGGGAAAGCCGCGAGCTGGCGAGCGGCTTGCCCATCCAGACGCCGCTCTTGAATACTCAACCGGCCGCAACCGGAGGCTGGGAACAACACAATGGCAAGCTTCGACCAGGAACTGTCGCGCTGGACCACCAAGGTGCTCGAGCCCGCGCGCGCGAAATCCGACGAGCGGCGCAAGAGCTTCGAGACGCTGTCCAGCATTCCCGTCGCGCCCCTGTACGGCCCTTCGAGCGGAGACTATCCGGGCGGGCTCGGCATGCCGGCCGAGTACCCGTTCACGCGCGGCGTGCAGCCGAACATGTACCGCGGCCGCTTCTGGACGATGCGCCAGTACGCAGGCTTCGGCACCGCCGAGGAATCCAACCGCCGCTACCGTTTCCTGCTCGGCCAGGGCACGACGGGCCTGTCGGTCGCGTTCGACCTTCCAACCCAGATGGGACGCGACAGCGATCATCCGCTGGCCGAAGGCGAAGTCGGCAAGGTCGGCGTCGCGATCGATTCGCTGGCCGACATGGAGACGCTGTTCGACGGCATCCCGCTCGACAAGGTCACGACGTCGATGACGATCAACGCCACCGCGTCGGTCCTGCTCGCGTTCTACCTGGCCCTTGCCGAGAAGCAGGGCGTTTCGTGGGACAAGGTCGGCGGCACGATCCAGAACGACGTTCTCAAGGAATACATCGCGCGCGGCACCTACATCTACCCGCCGAAAGCGTCGATGCGCGTCATCACCGACATCTTCGCGTTCTGCAGCGAGAAGGTGCCGCAGTGGAACACGATCTCCATCAGCGGCTACCACATGCGCGAGGCCGGGTGCACGGCAGTGCAGGAAGTGGCCTTCACGCTTGCCGACGGAATCGCCTACGTGGAGGCGGCGCGTGATGCGGGCCTCGACATCGAGCAGTTCGCGGGCCGGCTCTCGTTCTTCTTCAACTGCCACAACAACTTCTTCGAGGAAGTGGCCAAGTTCCGCGCAGCGCGCCGATTGTGGGCGCGCACGATGAAGGAACGATTCGGCGCGAAGAAGGACCGCAACATGATGCTGCGCTTTCACACGCAGACGGCCGGTTCTTCGCTGACGGCGCAGCAGCCGCTGACCAACGTCGTGCGTACGACGCTGCAGGCCCTGGCCGCCGTCTGTGGCGGCACCCAGTCGCTGCACACCAACGGCTACGACGAGGCGCTGAGCCTGCCGACCGAGGTCGCGGCCACCACCGCGCTTCGCACCCAGCAGGTGATCGCCTTCGAGTCGGGTGCTGCCGACACCGTCGATCCGCTCGGCGGCTCCTGGTACGTCGAGGCCCTCACCGACGAGATCGAAAAGCGCGCGAGCGAATACATCGCCAACATCGACAAGCTCGGCGGCTCGGTGGCAGCCATCGTCACCGGCTTCCAGCAGCGCGAGATCCAGCAGGCCGCCTACACGCACCAGCAGGCCGTCGAGTCGGGCGACCGCGTCATCGTCGGCGTGAACAAGTTCACCAGCAAGGAAACGATGACGATCGACATCCTTCGCCTCGACCCGATGATCGAGAAGCGCCAGAAGGAAAAGCTGGCCAAGGTACGCGCCGGCCGCGACAACGCCGCGGTCAAGGCCGCGCTGGCCGAAGTCCGCCGTCGTGCTTCCGGCACGGACAACCTGATGCCGGCAATCATCGACGCCGTGCGCCTTTACGCGACGCTCGGAGAAATCTCCGACGCGATGCGGTCGGCCTTCGGCGAGTTCGACGCGCCGGTCTTCATCTGAGCAGGAAGAAGCCTTCGCGCCGCCACGCCGAGCGCGGCGGCGAGCGCAAGCACAAGAAACGCCGCGACCGCGGCGCTGGGCCTGCGGCGCATCCTCGGGGCGCTGCGCCTGCGGCGCATCTTCCTGGCGCTGCGCCTGCGGCGGGCTCCGATTCGGGCGCGACCATCGTTCGCGATGCGCTCGCGTCTCGTCTTCTCGACCTGCTCGCCGCATCCAAGCGACCGACCTCGACCGCCGACCAGCTCGAGCACGCCACCGGTGCGCCGCTGGCCGACGTGTGGTCCTCGCTCGAGTCGCTCGAGGACGAAGGCACCGTCGTGCGCATGCCTCGCGGGCGCTGGGCACTGGCCGAGCGATCGGGCCTGCTGACCGGCCGCATCAAGGTGGAGCGCTCGGGGCGGGCGCTGGTGATCCTCGACGTGCCCGACGCACCGCTCATCGTCGAGCGCGGCGCGCTGCGGCCGGCCATGGACGGCGACCGCGTTCTCGTCGAGCCCGTTCGCTACGCGCGCGGGGGACTGCACCACGCGAAGATCCGGCGCGTGCTCGAGCGCGCGCGCCGCACCATCGTCGCCGTTGCCTCGCCGATCGCACGCACGCGGCTGCTTGCGCTGGACGATCGCATCGGCCCTTACGTCATTGTCCTCGCCGACGACAGCGATCCGGCGCCGCCGGGAATGGCCGTCGCCGCAACCATCGTCGAATATCCGTCGTCGCATCGTGACCTCACGGTGCGCGTCGAGCGTGTTCTCGGCGAGATCGGCAGGCTCGCGACCGAGATCCGCAGCGTCTGCGTGCTGCGCGGGATCGACGAGGACTTTCCGGAGCAGGCCGAAGCCGAAGCGAATGCGTTTGGCGAGCCTTCTGCCGAGGACTTGCACGGGCGCGAGGATCTTCGCGAGGAGCTGACCGTCACCGTCGATCCGGTCGATGCAAAGGACCACGACGATGCGGTCTCGATCGTACGCATGGCGACAGGTTGGCGCCTCGTCGTCTCGATCGCCGACGTCTCGCACTACGTCGTGCCCGGGACTGCGCTGGACGGCGCGGCCTACGATCGCTCGACCAGCGTCTACTTTCCGGGTCGCTCGGTACCGATGCTGCCCGAAAAGCTTTCCGGCGGTCTTGCAAGCCTTCATCCCGGCGTAGACCGGCTGGCGGTCTCGGTATTCCTCGAGATCGATTCGAGCGGAGACGTACGAAACACGTCGTTCGCCCGCTCGGCGATCCACAGCTTCGCATCGCTGACGTACGAGCAGGTGCAGGCCGTGCTCGACGACGAAGGGTTCGCGCCGGCGAGCACGGACGAGAAAACCGAATCCGCGGCCGATGCAGCGCCGGCGGTCCTGGAAGAGGCAGAGGCCGACACCGATGCCGAGGCTCCGGCCGGCGGGACTTTGCAGGAGCCCTCGCGCGCCTCGTCACGGAATGCCGCCGAGGACCCGGCGCGCATCGCCGCCAACGTGCGCACAAGCCTGGTCGAGATGGCCCGCTGCGCCGATGCCCTGCACCGGCGCCGCATGCAGCGCGGCGCCATCGACATGGATCTTCCCGAAGCGGTCGTCGTTCTCGACGAAGCCGGCGATGTCTCGGCCATCCGGCGCCGCCCGCGACGATTCGCTCACCGTCTCGTCGAGGAATTCATGCTGGCCGCCAACGAGGCAGTAGCCGGGAAGATCGACGCGTCCGACGTTCCGTTCCTCTATCGCATTCACGAAAGGCCCGACGACGACGCGCTGGTGCAGCTTGCGACGCGGGCGCGAGCGCTCGGCCTGAGGCTGCGGCATGACGGCGGCGTGGTCGCGCCGGCGGTGTTCCAGAAGCTGCTCGCCGACGCCGCGGGTCGCCCGGAGGCCCGGCAGATCAACAACATGGTGCTGAGGACGATGACGCGGGCGCGCTACTCGGCCGAGAAGGAAATCCATTTCGGCCTCGCCAGCCGCTGCTACACGCACTTCACGTCGCCGATCCGCCGCTATCCCGACATCATCGCGCACCGCGCGCTGCTGGCCACCCTTGGCCAGAACGGGCAGGCGCGTTCGCGCGAGGCGTTGCGACCCGAGGCGGCCCACACGTCCGAACGCGAACGGCGCGCGATGGATGCCGAGCGCGACGTCGTCGCGGCGGCCGGCTGCCTGTTCATGACGAGCTACGTCGGCAAGCGCCTTGCCGGCACCGTCAGCGGCGTCGACCGCTTCGGTTTCTGGGTCGAGCTGGACGTCGCTTTCGTCGAGGGCTTCGTCCACGTCGGGAAGCTTCGCGAGTACTTCGACTGGGTGCCGGAGAAAATGGAGCTCCAGAGCCGCGTGTCCGCGGCAGTGATTCACATCGGGCAAAGCATGAGGGTCCGGGTGGTTTCCGTAGACCTCGCGTCTCGGCGAATCGAGCTCGAGCCGGCCTGAGACGGCGCCCGGCGCCGGGCCTTCCAGCCGTGGCGCGCGGCCGGTCTGGGCTCATCTTGCGCGGGGGATTAGGATCCGGGCCGGAGTCGGCCGCCCGACCTGCACGGGGCCCGACGGGAGCAGCGGGCCAGCGGTCGCCATCGCTGCCGAAGACGATGCAGGGAGCTCTCCGATGCGAAATTTCCTTGCAACCGTGATGGTGGTCGCCATCGCCCTCGCGGCGAAGAGCACCACCGCCGCAGCGGTCTGCGGCGACGTAAACGACAACGGTAAAGTCACGAGCGCCGACGCGCTGGCCGTGCTGAGGAAAGCAGTCGGCCAATCGGTCGAGCTGATCTGCGCCCAGTCCTCGACGCCGGCCCAAACCGGCGAAACGGTCTCGCATGGGCCCGGATCCGACGGCAACGTCCAGGCGGGGACGCCGCGGCAGTTCACCGACAACGGCGACGGCACGGTCACCGACGACGCCACCGGGCTGATGTGGGAGAAGAAGGACCGCTCCGGCGGGCTTCACGACGTCGAGAACACCTACTCGTTCTCGGCCACGGGCACCGACATGGACGGAACGCTCGCGACCGATTTCCTCGCCGGCATCAATGCCGGCGGCGGCTTTGCGGGTCACACCGACTGGCGCATCCCGAACGTCGTGGAGCTCGAGACGATCAAGAACTTCGGGGACGGATTCAACGCATCGACGTTCGCCGAGTTCGACTCGGACTGCGCGGCGTCCTGCACGGTGGCAGACTGCAGCTGCACGCGGCTGGACTCGTACTGGTCGTCGACCACGCACGCGAACAATCCCATCGAAGGCTGGATCGTCGGCTTCAACGGTCCGGGGACGGACCCGGCGGGGAAGATCGGAAGCTTCAAGCCCGTACGTGCGGTTCGCAACGCCAACTGAGGCAAGGACGACTCGGCAACGATTGGGACTTCTGAGGTTGCCGGCGATGGCGCCGGCCAAAATCGGCAGCGATGGCGTGAGCCCCGGCGCGAGCGTATGGTAGGTCCCGCTGCCAACCGTATGCCGTTGCCGTTCGGCGGCGCCGCAACGAATACCGCGTCGTCGCTCGTCCCTCTGGTCGCCCGAGTCTCGGCACACTACCACGTGAACGGCAGACCGCCCGCAAGAAGCGCGCGGAGGAGTCCCGTCATGTGCCGAACGCTCTCGTTGCTGCTGCTGGCCTCACTCGTACTCGGCCTTTCCCCGGTGCCGGCCACCGCCGAATTCACGGTCGTCGCGGTCGGCGGCGACGTTCCGCCGCGCGGAACCGGTGCGTTCGCCGAGGAACTCGGCACGCCCGTCCTCGACGACCATGACGAGGCCGCCTTCCCGAGCAACCTGCGCGACAACGGTTTCATCTCCGGCGGCGGCATCTTCCGCAGCAACGGCACGGCCGGCGACCTGACGACGATCATGCTCAACGGCGATCCGCTGCCCGATCTCAACGGCAACCTCAATCAGGCCGTCCAGGCGGACATCCATCTCGTCGACACCAAGGACCAGGTCGCCGCGAAAGTCGGGCTCGCGGGCACGCTGGGCGGCCAGCTCGACAACACGGCGATCTACCTCGACGACGGCAGCGGCCTCGTCCAGCTCGTGCGAACCAACGATCTCGTGCCTGGCGGTGTCGGTCGCTTCGCAGTGTTCTCCGACATCTCGACGAACGACGCCGGGCAGGTGGCCTTCCTTGGAAGCCTGCGTGACACCACCGATGCGCAGGGGCTCTACCGCGCCGACAAGAGCGGGGTCACGCAGATCGTACGCGTCCACAGCCCGGCGCCCGGCAGCGCGTTCACGTTGGATCTCCTTGGCACCGGGCCTCTCAACTCCTCCGGACAGATGTTGTTCTCCGGACTCGACAACTCCGACCAGACCAACAACGGCCTGTTTCGCGGCGACGGCGTCTCGACTGTCGCCATCGCCTTGTTTGGCGGCGCGACACCGGACGGCAACGGCACGTATTTCGTGCCGGCGACGTCAGGCGCGATCAACGACGCCGGCCAGGTGGCCTTCGTCGACACCGATCTGCAGAACACGCAGCAGGGCGCCCTCGACAACGCCGGTGTATTTCGCAGCGACGGCACGACTGCGGTGACGATCGCGCGCAAGGGCGATCTCGCGCCCGACCAGAACGGCCGCTATCTGCAGTTCGTCCCCGTGCCGCTCATCAACGCGTCCGGGCAGGTGCTGTTCCAGACCAGCATCAGCGGCGGCAGCAACGGTTCCAACGACGGCCTGTTTCTCGCCGACGGCAGCAGCGCCAGCGTGGTCGCACGCATCAACGAGGACGCGCCAGGCGGAGGACGCTTCTCGTTCCTCGGTCCCCACGCACTCAACGACAACGGACAGGTCGCGTTCTTCGCGCAAATCGATCTGCAGGACGGCGGCGGCATCGACGACACGTCGGGACTCTTCCTGTACGACCCGCTCAAGGGCCTGGTCGCGGTGGCGCGCAACGGCCAACAGCTCGCCAACCTCGGTCCGATCTCGGCGATCAATTTCGCCGGCACGCTCACTGCTGCCACGACCACCGAAGACGGTTTCAACCAGGCCGGGCACGTCGCGTTCCGCTGCTTCGCGGGAGAGAGCGTCGCGGTCGCGATCTGGTCGCCATCCCCGCCCCCGGTATGCGGCGAACCCGTGACGACCGGAGGATCGCCGAAGGCGTCCGACTGCCTGTTCATCCTGAAGGTCGCCGTCGGCAGCGAGACCTGCACGCCGGAAGACTGCGTCTGCAACGTCAACGGCGACAACCATACGACTGCCACCGATGCGCTGCTGTGCCTGAAGAAAGCCGTCGGCCAGGACGTTACGCTGAACTGTCCCTGCTGAGCCGGACCGTCCGACCCGCAGGTTTCCATCGTGAGCGGGCAAACTTCGCAGGAGCGCTGGTCACGACGGTTTGCCCAGGAACCCGGTGCCAAATATTTCGAGGATCGTGACTCGCCAAGGGAAAATACCCACGAAGCAAACCGGAACGGCCCCCGGCCTCGCGCCCGAGTTCCACCCAGCGGGCGTCTCCATCGAGAGATCCATCGAGAGATCCTGCGAGAGATCCTGCGAGAGATCCTGATGCGACCGAGTGCCGCACTGTCGTTGCTCTTTGTCGCCACGGTCCTTCAGCCCCTCCCCGCAGTTGCCGGAGGCCAGGCCGAAGTCACCGACGACCTTCGCCGCTCCGTCGTCGTGCGCACGGTGGAACAGGTCGCGCCGGCCGTCGTCGCCGTCTACACGGAGCGCACCGTCGCCGAATCGTCGCCGTTTCGCTCCAACGGCAGCGGCGACCCGATGCTCGACCAGTTCTTTGCGCCGTTTCTCGGGCAGCAGCAGCAGCGGCGTGGCGCCCCGCAGACTCACAAGGAGCGCGTGTCGATGGGCTCCGGCGTCGTCGTCGACGCATCGGGCGTCGTCATTACCAACCAGCACGTGATCGTCGGCGGCGACACGATCCGCGTCCAGCTCGCCGACAACCGCGAGTTCGAGGCCAAGCTGATCGGCGGCGATTCCGATTTCGATCTTGCGGTGCTCAAGCTGCAGACGACGTCGACGTTCCCGTTCATCCCGATCGGCAACGACGACTCCATCCTCATCGGCGAGACGGTCATCGCGATCGGCAACCCGTACGGTCTCGACCATACCGTGACGACCGGAGTGGTCAGCGCGCTCGGCCGCACGCTGCAGACCGACGACGCGCTCTACCAGGACATCGTGCAGACCGACGCATCGATCAATCCCGGCAATTCCGGGGGTCCGCTGCTCGACATTCGCGGGCGCCTGATCGGCATCAACACCGCGATCCACCGCGACGCGCAGGGAATCGGCTTTGCGATCCCGATCTGGAGAGTGCGAAACGTCGTCGACCAGATCCTCGCCCACGGCTCGGTGCTGCCGACGTGGATCGGCATCGACGTGCAGGACCTGACGAGCGAGCTCGCGGCCCATTTCAAGGTACGAGCCGGAAGCGGCGTGCTCGTGCGCGGCATCGAGCCCGACAGTCCCGCGTCCCGCGCCGACATTCACACCGGCGACATCATCACGCGCGTGCAGGGCGAGCCCCTCGGCAATACGGCCCAGTACGAGCGCCACGCGCGCGCGCTGGCCTCCGGTGAGACGCTGCGTCTCGGCATCGTCGACCAGTCGGGCGGCGAAAAGCAGGTCACCGTCGAGATCGCATCGCTGCCGACCGACGTCGTCGACCGTTTCGCGTGGGACAACGTCGGCGTGCAGGTGGTCACCGACGGCGACAACGTCACGGTGAAAAGCGTCCGGCGCGGCAGCGCGGCCGAGAAAATCGGCTTTGCGACGGGCGACGTGCTGGCCGCGATCGGCGGCCGCGAAATCAACACGGTCGACGGGTTCCGCCGCGAAATCGGCGCGGCACGCGGCAGCAGCAGCCTGCTCGTGTCGGTGGTCCGGGGGCGCCGTCTCTATCGCGTCGTCGTGCCGCTCGCGCGCAGCGGCCGGGCCGGGAGGAACCAGGACAGCCAGTGAACGCCGTGGATCCAGGCTCGTCGCCGCTCGGCGAACCTTCCGCTTCGCGGCCGCCTCGCGCGAGCGGAGGCTCCCTGCTCGGCCGGCTGACGACCAACGTCCCGTTCGCGCTCGTCCTCGTCGTCATTGTCGCGTTCCGCTTCGGGCTCGTGCAGACACTGCGCGTCTCGTCGATCAACATGGCGCCGACTCTGGCCGTCGAGGATCGCGTGGTGGTTCGGGGTTACGGAGCCGATCCCGTGTGCGGAGACGTCGTCGTCTACCGCTCGCCGCTGGATCCGGATGTCCAGCAGGTGGGCCGCATCATCGCGACGGCCGGCCAGACCGTCGAGATGGACGGGAGCGGGGTTCGCATCGACGGGCATCCGGCGACAATTCCGCTTCCCGCGGTTTCGGGCGGGAACGACAGAGCGACGCCGGCCGCCGCCGGCGCGCAGCCGTGCAGCGCCGACGAGTGCGACGGCGACGAGGCGGCAGCCGCTTCGGTGATCGGCGCCGAGGAGGTCGGGGACCACCTCTACTTCACGCGCAAGGCCGGCGCGCTCTCGGCCCTGTACTTTGCTGCCCGGCAGGTGCCCGCGGAGCACGTTTTCGTGCTCAACGACAACCGGGTCGACGAGCGCGACTCGCGCATCCTCGGTGCAATTCCGCTGACGGCCATCGTCGGCGTGGCCTCTTTCGTCTACTATGCGAGCGACGAGACGGGGATCCGCTGGGACCGCATGAACCGGCGCGTGTCCTGATCCGGCTTTTCCGTCCGCCGGCAAAAGACACGATGAGCGAGCTCCAGGGCGAAATGGCTGCCGACGGCGCCGCGCTCGCGGCCGCCGGAGGCGACGCCGGCGCCGCCGCTGCGTCGAGCTCCGCCGGACACGCTTTCCTCGTCGCATCGGGAATCCTGCTGTCGCGCATCGCAGGACTGGTTCGCCAGCGGGTATTCGCACACTACTTCGGCCAGTCCGACGCCGGCGACGCGTTCAACGCCGCGTTTCGCATCCCCAACTTCCTGCAGAACCTGTTCGGCGAAGGAGTGCTGTCGGCTTCGTTCATCCCGGTCTACTCGAAGCTTCTGGCCCGCGGCGACGAGGTCGAGGCGCGACGCGTCGCCGGCGTGGTTGCCACGCTGCTCGCGCTGGTCACGTCGGTGCTCGTGCTGGCCGGAATGCTGGCCACGCCGGTGCTCGTCGACGTCATTGCGCCCGGGTTCTCCGGCCCCAAGCGCGAGCTCACCGTGAGGATGGTCCGCATCATCTTCCCAGGCACGGGGCTGCTCGTATTGTCGGCGTGGTGCCTCGGAATCCTCAACAGCCATCGCCGCTTCTTCCTTTCGTACACGGCGCCGGTGCTGTGGAGCGTCGCGATGATCTTCGCGATGCTGATGTTCGGCGGCTTCGTGCGCACCCAGGATCTGGCGGTGTTGCTGGCCTGGGCTTCGGTAGGCGGCGCGGCGCTGCAGTTCCTCGTGCAGATCCCGGTCGTGCGCCGCCTCGCGCGCGGAGTGCGGCCTTCGCTGGATTTGCGCTCCGCAGCCGCCCGCACGGTGGTGCGCACGTTCGGGCCCGTGTTCGTCGGGCGCGGCGTCGTGCAGATCAGCGGCTACGTCGATTCGGTGCTCGCGAGCTTTTTGCCGGTCGGATCGGTGACCGCGCTCGCCAATGCGCAGACGCTGTACCTGCTTCCGGTCAGCCTGTTCGGGATGGCAGTTTCGGCGGCGGAGCTTCCCGCGATGTCGAGCCTCGTCGGAGGCCGCGCGGAAGTCGCAAAAGCGCTCTGCGGCCGCCTCGATGCCGGGCTTTCGCGCGTCGCGTTCTTCATCGTTCCCTCGGCAATGGCGTTCCTCGCCGTCGGCGACGTGATCGCGGCGGCGCTGTTCCAGACCGGTCGCTTCTCGGCAGAGGACGCGACGTGGGTCTGGGGCATCCTTGCGGGATCAGCCGTAGGATTGGTCGCGACGACGCTCGGGCGTCTCTACGCTTCGGCGTTCTACGCGCTGCACGACACGAGAACCCCGCTTCGCTTCGCGACGCTTCGCGTGCTGCTGACGATCGGGCTCGGCTGGTTCGCCTCCCTGCACCTGCCGTCGATGATCGGGATCGATGCCAAGTGGGGCGTTGCCATGCTCACGGCGTCAGCCGGCGTCGCCGGATGGGTGGAGTTCGTGCTGCTTCGACGCACGCTGCACCGGCGCATCGGACGAACGGGCATTGCGCCGCTGCATCTTGCGACGCTCTGGGGCGGTGCGCTCGTCGGTGCCTTGCTCGCGCTGGTCGCGCGGCATCTGGCGCCGCTGGATTCGCATCCGGTGATCCGCGCGGCGGTCGTGCTTCTGCCTTACGGAGCCGGCTATCTCGGCGTCACTGCCGCAGCCGGAATCGGCGAAGCTCGCTCCCTGTTCGCGCGCATCCTGTCGCGCGCGCGTTGAAGAGGAATTGAGGACGATCGATGTTCGCCGGGCACTACACCTCAGCCTTCGTCGCCAAATCGGCGTCCCCGCGCACACCACTCTGGATCCTGCTCGTTGCCGCGCAATTCGTCGATTTCCTGTGGGTATTCGCGATTCTTTCCGGCGTCGAGCAGGCCAGGCTCGACGCGTCGCTCGCTTCGAATCCGCTCGTTCTCTCCTACATGCCGTGGACTCACAGCCTCGTCGCGAGCCTCGTGTGGTCGGCCGTCGCATTCCTGCTCGCGCGACGCTTGCTCGCGCTTGCGACGGGCGAATCCGTGCTCGTCGCGGCGGTCGTGCTGTCGCACTGGTTCCTCGACCTCGTCGTGCACCGGCCCGACCTGACGATTGCCGGCGGCGACTACAAGCTCGGCTTCGCGCTGTGGAATCATCCGATCGCGGCTTGGCTGCTGGAAGTGGCCCTGGTGATCGCGAGCATCGCGATGGCGATGCGTGCGGCTACTTCGGATGCCTCGCAGCGGCGGCGCTGGCTGTGGCTCGGTGGCGCCCTCGTCGTGCTGCAGACGGCCACGTCGTTCGGGCCGCTGCCGGCGTCGATCACCGCGCTCGGTGTGTCGACGCTGACGATCTATGTGGCGGTCGCGTACGCGGGATACCGCGTCGAGGCGTGAACGCCGCGCGTCAACCGCGCCGGGCTGCGCCGGTCACCGGGTGAGTCCGGTCATCACGACGGAAGCGACCTCGGCGAACAGCTCCTGCGCGGCCGAGCGAAGGTCCTTGTCCTTCTGCTCGAGCTTGGAGACGAGCTTGCCGAGCACCGTGAAGTAGAGCTCGAGCTCGTGTTTGCCGACTTCGGGAAGGCGCTCGTTCATCAGCTCGACGAACGTCTCGTGGACGTCGGCGATCTGTTCGAGAAGAGCTTCCTTGATTTCGTCGCTGTCGCTCATCGCGCTCCTGGGGCCACTCGCCGCGCGTGGCCCGTGACCATATTCGTGACCAATGCCACGCCCCGCCCCGACTGGCAACGAGGGTTGGAGAAGCCCGGGACCGGCACGCAGGGCTATGCCAGGCGCGCGATCAGCTCGTCGAGGTCGCGCAGCCCGAGCACGAAGCTGCGCGGACGCGCCAGGGCCCTTGCCAGCGCCTTGCGGATGTTCGCGGGCCGCAGCGGCTCGTCTTCGCACTCGCACGCGATGTCGTCGATCGTGTGGAACGGTGCGATCAAGTCGCCGGTGATCGCCAGGCCGGTGATGCGGTCGCCCCGCCTGCCGGCCGAGCACTCCACCATTCCGAGCATCGAGACCGTCGCCGCGGTGGCGGCGCCGTCGGGGGCCGGTCCGATTTCGCGCACGAATGCGGCCGCCGCTTCCGCGCTGGCCATCGTCACGTCGGCAGGTCCGTTCGAATTCCACTCGCCGACCGGGCGCGCCTCGCAGCCGAACGTCGATGCCGAAAGTGTCACGAGGCGCCGCGCCCATTCCTCGTTGCTGCGCCGCGCGACGTTGTGCTGCTCGAGTGACGTCGCGCCCGCGAGCGCAGCGCGATCCGTTCCGGCCACCGCGTCCGGATCCGAGCGGTCGAGTAGCGCGGCAAGACCGGCGAACGAAGGCTCCTCTGCAACGTGCATTTCGACGACGCAGGTGCCGTCCCGCGACACGGTGAACGACGCGTGCGCGATCGCCCGTCCCGCCATCGTCACCAGGTCGCGCCCCGGATAGACGACGTCGAGTCCGTCGGCGCGCAGCAGCGCCAGAAGGGGCCTCAGCGCGCGATTGAGCACCTGCTCGGGCTTCAGTGAGGCCGCGCCGGGGTCCAGCCAGTCGACGACGGGAACCACCAGCGTGATGCAGACGACAGCGGGACCGACCGGAACGATGCGACCGCCGCAGAGGCGCCGTGAAACACCGTCGTCGCCCGCAGCAGTACCCGTTCCAGCGGAGGCGAAGCCCGAGGCGGAGCCGGATGTGGAGCCCGAGGCGGAGCCGGAGGCGGAGCCGGACGTGGAGCCCGAGGCGGAGCCGGATATGGAGGAAGCACCGCCGGCCGCGCCGACCCGGTGAAACCGTCCGAACGAAAGCCCTTCGGTTTGGCGGCGCCAGACGCGCATGCGCGCAACCTGCTCGTCGGCGACGCGCAGCATCGCAAGAGCGTCGCGCGCGAACGTGGTTGCCGCGTCTTCGCCCTCGGCGAACTCGACCTCGACCAGCCGCACCGCACGAGTAGCCGCCATCGGCGGGGGACCGTTGCGCGAACCTGTCAAAATGCCAAGCTGAATCGCGATGATGCAGCTTTGGAAATGGATCGTGCGCATCGCGACGCTGGCCAGCATCGCGTGGGCGGCCTGGTACTGGGTGCACGGCCCGACCATCGAGCAGGGCAGCTACCTCGTGCTCGACCTATCCGGCAGCTTCTCGGAGGCGCGGCCGAACGGCCTGGTCGGGCGTCTCTTTCATCAGGGACATTCGCTCGGTGAAGTGACCGAGGCGCTGCGCAAGGTGCGCCACGACGGCCGCATCGCCGGCGTCGTCGCCCGCACGGGCAAGCTCGACTGCGGCTGGGCCCAGGCCGAAGAGATTCGTTCGGCGCTTGCCGAGGTCAAGGCGGCCGGCAAGCGCGTCGTCGCCGAGCTGGACGTCGAGCTGGCTCCCGCATCGAAGGAGATTTTCGTCGCATCGGCCGCCGACACCGTCTACGTGACGCCGGCCGCCGCACCCCTGTTGATCGGCCTTTCGGCCCACTCGGTGTTCCTCGGCGGCCTGTGGCCGAAAATCGACGTCGCGATGCAGGTCGAGCAGGTCGGAGAATACAAGAGCGCCGGCGACGAGCTCGCGCGCGAGTCGATGTCGCCGGCCCAGCGCGAGATGCTCGACGCGATTCTCGACGACGTGAGCGCGCGCTTCGTGCGCACCGTCTCGTCTGCGCGCAACATCGCTGCAGCCGACCTGCAGAAGGCGATCGACCGCGGCGTTTCACGACCGCGCCAGCTCGTCGAGACCGGCGTCGCCAACGGCGTGCGCAGCCACCAGGAAGTGCTCGTCGAGCTCGGCGGCAAAAACGCAGCACCGACGGTCGACGAGCAGGTGTACTCGAGGGTGCGCGCAGCTTCGCTCGGGATCGACGACGGTCCCGTCGTCGCGATCGTTCATGCCGTCGGAACGGTGCAGACCGGCAAGAGCCCGCCCGGTGGCGGAAGTTTCGGCTCCGATTCGATCGCGGCTGCACTTGCGGAAGCCGCCGGAGACAAGGGCGTCAGCGCGATCGTGCTGCGCGTCGCATCGCCCGGAGGATCGCCGGCCGCGTCCGACGAGATCTGGCTGGCGATTCGCGAAGCCGCAAAGAAAAAGCCCGTCGTCGCTTCGCTCGGCGATGTCGCTGCGTCGGGAGGCTACTACCTCGCGTCGGCGGCCGACCGCATCGTCGCGGCTCCCGGCACGCTCACCGGCTCGATCGGCGTCGTCTTCTTCAAGCCGGACGTCAGCGCCCTGCTCAGTCGCATCGGCGTGCACACCGCGACGCTGCAGCGCGGCCGCTTTTCGAGCATGTTCGACCTCGACCGCAGCCTCGACGCCGAAGAGCTGTCGATGGTGCGCAGCCAGATCGCCGACGTCTATCAGCTTTTCCTCGAGCGCGTCGCGACCGGCCGCAAGAAGAAGGTGGAGGAGATCGACCGCATCGGCGCCGGCAGGGTCTGGACCGGCCAGCAGGCGTTCGAAAGAGGACTCGTCGACGAGGTCGGCACCATGGAGGACGCGGTGCGGGCAGCCGCCAACGCGGCCGGGATCCACGACATCGACAAGGTGCAGCTCGTGCACTACCCGAAGGGCGACACCCTGGTCGAGCAGATGGCCGAGCTCGGCGCCGGCGCCTCCGCAGCGATGGCTCCGCCGCTGGTCACGCGAATCCAGGCCCTGCTCGGCGACAGCGCCTCGCTGCTTACGCTGGAGCCCGGCGTCGCAGTCGTGGCAGACTCGGTGCCGATGATCGACTAGGATGGAATGGGGTCAGTCCCCATTCCACCGCTGTCATGGGGACTGCCCCCATAACATTACAGGAATGGGGACAAACCCCATGAGGGAATGACGATGACTCTTCATGGACCGGCACCATCTGCCTTCGCCGAGCGGCGCGCCGCCGTGCGCGCCGCATTGAAGGGTGCCGTGCTCTTCCTTCCCGAGACGCCGGAGGCGGTCTACGCCAACGACGTCCACTACAGCTACCGCCCCGACACCAACGCGCGCTACCTCAGCGGCTTCGAGGAGCCTTGCGCTCTGATCCTGACGAGCCACGGCAAGGAAGACGACGGCTTCACGATGTGCGTGCGCCCGCGCGACGACAAGTCGGAGACGTGGACCGGCCGCCGCGCCGGCCTCGAAGGCGCGAGAGAGACTTACGGGGCCGACCACGCCGTGACGCTCGACGAGGCTTTCGACGTCCTGCTGCAGCACCTTCGCCGCGCCGACCGCCTCTACTACGCGCACAGTCGCGATCCCCTCGTGAACCAGCGCATCCTCGACCTCGTGCACGAAGCCAACTCCGAAAGGCCGCGCCGCGGCGGCGATCCGCTCGTCGTCAGCGAAGCGGCGCCGCTGCTGGCGGATTTCCGGCTGCGCAAGCGGCCCGAGGAGATCGACCGGCTTCGCGAAGCGGCGCGCGTCAGCGCGGCGGCGCACACGCGGCTGATGGAGACGATCCGTCCCGGCCAGAACGAGTACCAGGCCCAGGCCCTGCTCGAGTTCGAGTTTCGCAACGGCGGCTGCACGGGTCCGGCCTACGGCAGCATCTGCGCCGGCGGCGCCGGCGCCACGGTGCTGCACTACACGACCAACGACCGCGAGCTGGTCGACGGCGAGCTGATGCTCGTCGATGCGGCGGGCGAGTACGGCGGATACTGCGCCGACATCACGCGGACCTTCCCGGTCGGTCGCAAGTTCACGAGCGGCCAGGCGGCGCTCTACGACATCGTGCTGGCTTCACAGAAAGCGGCGATCGAGGCCGTACGGCCCGGAGTGCGCATCGACGAAGTGCACCGCATCGCGATTCGCGAGCTGGTCGAAGGAATGCTCGGGCTCGAGCTGCTGACCGGCACCGTCGACGAATGCATGGAGCGCAACGCGTATGCGCTCTACTACATGCACAACACGAGCCACTGGCTCGGCATGGACGTTCACGACGCGGGGAGCTACCGCGTGGGCGGCGACTCGCGCGTGCTCGAGCCGGGCATGGTGCTGACGGTGGAGCCCGGCATCTACCTGCGCACCGACGCGCCGGTGGACGAAAAGCTGCGCGGCATCGGCATCCGCATCGAGGACGACGTGCTCGTCACCGAATCCGGCCGCGAAGTGCTGACCGACGATGTCCCCAAGGACCGCCGCGAGCTGGAAAAGCTGAGAAAGCGCGCGCTCGGCTGAAACCCGTACACGTATCCGTGTACAGATTTTTCAGCCGCCGGCGTTGCGGCTGAGATACCGCAGGATGCGCTGCCGCTCGGGTCCGGACGGCGGAACCCGGCCCACTTCGCGGAACTTCTGGTCCATGCGGTCGACCTGCAGCTTCCACATCGTCGATGTCATCGAGTGCGGCTGGTACGGGGCATGGCAGCTGCCGCACTGGGCCGCATAGAGCTGCGCGTCGGCGCTTCCCTCTTCGGGCAACGGGCGCGAGCAGGCAGCGGCGCCGATACCGAGCGCGGCCGCCAGGGCAGCGCCGACTGCAACGCGGCGCCGGCGCGTCATCGTGACCCTGGCGACGCTGGCGACACTGGCGACACCGGCGACACCGGCGACAACTCGATGCGGAAGCGCGCTTCCTGGTTCGGCGCCTCGGCCACGCCCACCTCGAGCACGGTGACGCCGCGCTTTTCGAGGATCGGCAGCGCAGTCCTCATGCGCTCGCCGAGCCAGGCCGCCAGCTCTTCGGCCGACGAATGGCGGATGTCGAGCAGCACGCAGTCGGCAAGCGGAAACGAAAACGTCGTGCCGTCCTCGCAGGCCACCGAAACCTGCCCGCCGTCGGTACGGATCACGAGCACGTCCGACAGCATCGGCACGATTACTCGCTCGTTCAGCTCTTCGCAGACCGTGCGTGCCGCGCGCTTGATGTCGCCGAAATCGACGACGTAGCCGTCGTCTCCGACCGGCCCCTCGACGCGAACCGACACGCGGTAGTTGTGCCCGTGCAGCCGCTCGCGAAACCCCGGGTACGCGATGAAATGCGCAGCGTTGAACTTGAAGGAATCCTTGCTGACGTAGACTTCGTAACTCGAGGTCATCGAGGAAAGCTCCGCAGCAGGGATCAGGCGACTTGGGCGACGGCGTCGAAACCGTCGTCGCTGCGCGCTTCGTCCGGATCCGGCCCTTGCGGTGAAACCGCGCTGTACGCCGGCTCGTCCGCGCCGTACGCCGGCCCATCCACGCAGCGCGCCGGCGCCTCGTCGTCCGCAATCTCGAAATCGAAGCGCCGCCCTTCGAGGAGGAATTCGCGCAGGATGCGTTCGACGGCCGCGGCGCTGGTGGCGCGCCCGAGCACGCGGCGCGTCGCCGCGCCGCCGGGCAGTCCCTTGCACATGTGGCACGCCAGGCCGCGAAGACGCCCGATCCAGCTTCGAAGGTCCTTCGTCTCCTGCAATGCGGCAGCGAAGTGCGAAAGGACGGCGAGCCGCTCCGCGGCAGTCGGCCCGGCCGCAGGCCGGCCTTGCGCGAGTGCGAGCGTCTGCCCGAAGATCCACGGGTTGGTCATCGCGCCGCGCCCGATCATCACGCCGTCGCTGTAGCCGCCGCGAAGACGCGCGAGCGCGCCGTCGGGATCTGCGATGTCGCCGCTTCCGAGCACCGGGATCGAAAGGCGGGAGGCGACTTCTCCGACGAGGTCCCAGTCGGCTTCGCCGCTGTAGAGCTGAAGCCGCGTTCGCCCGTGGATCGCGAGCATCGCGGCGCCCTCGTCCTCGACCATCTTCGCGAAGTCGACGGCGTTGCGGGAGTTGTCGTCCCAGCCGGCGCGGATCTTCACCGTGACCGGAATCGAGACCGCCGCACGCACCGCGCGAAGGATGCCCTGCAGCACGTCGGGCGTGCGCATGAGCTGGGCGCCGCCGCCGCGCTTGACGACCTTGGGCGCCGGACAGCCGCAGTTGATGTCGACGATGTCGGCGCCGGCCTCTTCGACCATCTCGGCAGCGCGCACCATGCGGTCGGCGTCGGCGCCGAAGATCTGGATCGAAAACGGCCGCTCGTTCTCGGCGTAGCGCAGCATCGCGACGGTCTTCGGGTTGTCGCGCGACAGTCCTTCGGCAGCGATGAACTCGCTCACCAGCAGGCCGACGGCGTCGCGTCCGCCGGCTTCGAGAACGGTGGTGCGAAACGCGCAGTCGGTGACGCCCGACATCGGCGAAAGCACCAGGTTGGTGCGCGTGCGGATCGGGCCGATCGCAAGCGGCCTCAGGAGGTCGCGGTCCGCGCTCATCCGGGGCCTGATATCCCGGGAGACCGGCGCAGGCCAGCAGGCGGAAAAGCCAGGCGGCCAAGCCGCGCTGCGCCTGGCTGCGCGCCGGCAATCGGGGACTGGCGTCCGGCAAGCCCTTGCGCCGTCGCCGATGCCCGGGCGCCGCCCACCGTGTTCAGTCGTCGGCGACGAGCCCGTGGGCGCTCGGGAAGTACGCCGAGTGCGAGACGCCGTACGGCTTCTCTTCGTAGACGAACGCTTCTTCGACGGCGACGTCGAGCGCGCGGCAGATGCGCAGCGCCGTGCGCACCGTCGGAACGACGCGCGCGTTCTTGACTCGATTGATGTAGCTCTGCGCAAGCCCGGTGCGCCGCGACAGCTCCATCTCGGTCCAGCCCTTGTCGTAGAGAATTTTCGAAAGCTTCGTCTTCATCGCTCCACCCCACGCTGCGAACTTTGCCGTGCTGTGCCTGCGCAGTCGAAACGACTGCGCCGCAGAACCGGCGGCGGCTCTTTGCGTATCGAACAATGGCGCAGGGGGTCAATGACATCGCGGCATCGCAGGCACCCGTGGCCGCGATCCGGCGACGCGTGCCGATATCGGCGTTCGTGCATATGGAGCGGCCGCGATGCGCCGGCTACAGCGGTGTAACTTTTCTCACAATCAGTCGGGATGTGATCCCGATCTCAGAAATGGCCTTGCGCACAGCTCCAAACGGCGACGCCCCGGTCTGCCGAAGGCAGCCGGGGCGTCGCAGCTCGAGGCCGGCCGTGTTCGAGCCGCGATCGAACACGGCCGGGTGATCCGCTCAGGCCGTTACGGACAGTTGCCCGCGCCCGGCGTGTACTGGATCTCGTGGTGGCCGGCACAGAACGTCTTTGCCGAGCCCTGGCTCAGCACCCGGCCCGGTCCCGGCAGTCCGACGGCGCCGTTGATGCCCGGACTGCCCACCGGCGGGACGCAGAAGTTGGCAGCCGCTACCGGGAAGACCGGGTCCGGCGAGCCGGTGACCTTGATCGGATCCAGGAAGCAGTTGAAGTTCTCGTGGATCGAGCACAGGCCGTTGTCTACCGAGTTGACCTGGCAGTCGGCGTTCGAGCTGCAGGTCTTCATCCCGGTTCCGTCGGCGCGCACCAGCCCGTCACAGTACGTGTTGAAGGGACCGTTCATGCACTTGCCCGTCAGGTTGTCCACGTCCTGCGACGTGCAGATGTGGTCGGAACACGCGTTCGGGTGAACCGGGTTATTCCCGTTCGCTCCGATCGACGAGCACGACGAGACCTCGCAGGCGCCCGCGCTGGCCGGATTGCAGTCGGAGTTGATGTTGCAGGTGTTCTGGAACCCGAACTCGCACTTGTGCGCAATCACCGTTCCGCAGCGACCCATGTTCAGGTTGTCGCAGTCCGTGTTCGCGTTGCAGGTGTAGATCGTGTTGCTCGTCTTCTCGTTGTGGCAGCGGCCGCCCTGGAACGTGCAGTCGCTGTTGGCCGAGCACGGGAACTGCGGATCCTTCGTGCAGACCAGGCAGGGGCAAAGATCCGTTCCAGCCTGGGCTCCGTCGCAGTCCACGCCGGCCGACAGCGAGTTCGCACCGGTGTTCTGGGTCAGGTTGATGATGATGCCGTCGCCGGAGACGTTGATCGAGCTCTTGGGCTGGCAGTCCAGCGAGTAGCCGCCGCCGCCGCTGCCGGCAGGCAGCCCGTGCCGGGCCGGGAAGCTCGGGTTGGTCGCCTGCACGTCGCACGGCGATCCGGTGTTGTCGCCGCCGTTGAAGCAGATGCCGTCGCGGATGCCGTCGTTCGGGGTGTCCTGGGCACCACAGGTGCCGCCTCCGGTGCAGTCGGAGTTGATCGTGCAACCCTCGAGGTTGCAGGTGTTGCCGGTGCCGCAATCGCCGTTGGTCACGCAGGCCATTGCGTTGTTGTTGCTACAGATCTTGGTGCTGCACTTGCCACCGCAGATCGGGCACGGCGCGGCATCGTCCTCGCCGAGGTAGACGCGCGTGTGCAGGTTCGCGGTGACCTGGCCGCTGCCGAGGTCGATGTTGGCCGTGCCGGTGATGTCATTGGCGAACTTGTTGACGATGCAGACGTGGGTGCCCGCCGAGTTCAGCGGGAACGGCGCGCCGAAGTAACACTCGCAGGTGTTGCCGCTGCCGCATTCGGCTGCGTCCGACTGGAACGGTTGGTTGCAGACGATGCTGGTGTCGTTGGAGCAGCGGCAGTTGCGCGGCTCGGGGTCGATGCCGGCCACGGTGCACTGGCCGCAGTTCGGACCGGGGCCGGTACAGACGAGCCGGGCGCGGGTCGTCACGTCATCGTTGACGTCGGCCTTGTGCCCGATGCCCTTCCAGCCGCTGTCGAGGTTCGTCACCGTCTCGCAGCGCGAGTCGGAAGTGTTGCAGGTGCGCGGGAACGTGCAGTCGGCGTTCGTGGTGCACACCTCGTTGGACATCTTCGAGAAAAGGGTCAGCTCGCCGACATCCGGGCAGTGCGCGCTCTGGGTGGGCAGCGTGGTCGTGGTGGTCGTCGTGGTGGTCGTCGTGACCGGACCGCTCAGGTCGTAGTAGTGCTTCGAATCCGACCTCGCGCCGTCGCGGGCCGCGTCGCAGACGCAACCGGCGAGCGCGAAGGACGTCAGCACGCCGCCTCCTCCGCAGTTGTCGAGAGTGCCGCTCGGCAGCGTCACCGCGGCGCAGTCGGCCTGGATCGCATTGAGCGACTTGTCGTAATCCGGCTGCGTCAGCGTGTCGAAGTTGGCATTGATGCAGTCGTCGATGGCAGTGGCTCCCGCCTTCTCCTCGTCGGTCTGGCACTTGGTGACGTCCTTGATCACCGCGCTGTAGAGCTTGGAGCCGTTCTTCAGGATCGACTTGTGGCAGGCAGCTTCGGCATCGTTGGCGTTCGGCGACGAGGGCGTCCCGTTGGCCTCGGTGCTGTAGTCTTCCGAGTCGTGATTGGCCAGGCAGGCCTCGCAATCGACGACCTGCGCGAAATTGGAAATCAGCGGAACGTCCGCGTTGCACGGGTCCGGGCACTGGAAGTACAGCACCGTCGACGGCGGATCGACGCCGACGCATTTGCCGACCACGCTCGAGCTGAACTTGTCCTTGGCGCCGGGGAGCTTGTCTTTGCTGTCGGCTGCCGCGACGGAGTTGCAGTCGGTGCCCGACAGGGAGCCGTCCTTGTCGCGGCTCTTGTGGCAACTCGACAAAGTCTTGAGGACGGTCTTTGTGTACTTGCCCCCGGACTTGGCAACGGAGGAGCGGCAGGCTTGCTCGGCCGCACTGTAGCCGGTCTGGGCCGGCGACAGCGACGGCAGGGCGGCAATGAGCAGCCCGGCGACGGCCGCGGCAAGGACGGTACGATTGCGATTACGCATGAAAGCTCTCCTCAGGTTGCGGATCGAAGGGCGGCGGGAAACGGTCCCTGGTCATGGTCCGGACGGACCGATCCCCCGCAGCATCCTTCCTAACCAACCGCGAGCCGATTTGGCAAGGGCGCTTTGGCATTTGCGCAGCCTGAACGCGGGTTTCAACACTTGCGGGCCGGCGGTGCCGGCGGGGGTTTGCGGGTGGTGGTGAAGGCTTCGGTCACCATCGATGCGAGGGGTCTCAAGTGCCCCGTGAACTGGGCCAAGACTGCGGCAGTGCTCGAAACGCTGGCTGCCGGCACCGTCGTCGAAGTGCTGGTGGACGACCCCCGCTCCGAGAAGGACCTGCCCGTAGCGGCTGAAAGCGCAGGACATTTCGTTCTCGCGATCGAGAACAAAAGCACTCACCTGCGAATCCTCATCGAAAAATGACGCAACGCGACGTGCGTATGTGTTATGGGGTCAGGCACCAGAGGAATAGTGCCAATATTCCTCTGGTGCCTGACCCCATAACACCCTGGCACTATTCCTCTGGTGCCTGACCCCTTTTCAGCAGGGCGCTGATTCCGAGGCAGATGCTGCCGAGAATCAGGCCCACCGGGGCCGAAGAAAAAGCGCCGGCGACGAGCAGCATGTGACGGGGCTCGGCCATCTTGAACTCGGTCTTGTACAGGACGTTGCCCGGATACTTGTCCATGCCCCGGGCGGCGTCGTAGTAGGTGTCGTCGCCGACGGTGCCGGCCGTGCACCAGATCGACCCGGCGATCCCGAGCACGCAGAGCAGGATTCCGAGCGAGCGAAGATACTTTGCCATCGTCATCCTCCCCGTAGCGCCCGCGGCAGCGTCACAGGTCCCGCCACAGCACGCAAGGCATCGCGTCGCTGCGGCGTCCTACCCACTTTGCCGGCGGAACCCGCGCCGGATCCACCGAAGCAAACCCGCAGCGCTCGAAAAACGCGACGGCGCGGTCGTTCGAGCTGCACGCGAAGAGGCCCCTGAGCCCGCCCTCGCGCGCGACGTCGACGACGTGGTCGATCATGCGTACACCGACTCCCTCGCCCTGGAAACGGGTAATCGTGTAGAGGCCGACGATCTCGCCGACGCGGCGGCGGGAATACGCTTCGGTCTCGAGGCTGCAGACGCCGGCAAGGCGGGTGCCTCCGAACCAGGCACCGTAGCCCGTCAGCAGCAGCCGGTGCTTCTGCTCCTCGTCGCGCGGCAGCAGGAAACCTTCGCGCTCGCCGCGGGCCAGCAGCCTTTCGGCTTCCTGGAAATGCTCGACACCGAGGCGCTCCACCGTGCAGTACTCCTCGGCAGTAACCAGCGTGCCCGCACCCTGGTACGTGAACAGCTCTTCGGCAACTCCGTCGGCCGTGGTCAGGTTCACAGCGTCGACTCCATTGCGCACGGCCAGCAGGAGCTGCTGCAGCTCGGCAAAGCTCCAGTCGCCGCAGTCCTCCTCGGCGCGCACCAGGCGCCCGAGCGCGATCGCGTTGACGAACGAACGCGTCCCGCTTCCCGAGTCGAGCCCTCCCCTCTCGTCGACGACGACGAGCTTGCTGACGCCGAGGCGCGCGGCCAGCTCGCGCGACCAGGCCAGCGCCCGGGCGCCTGCCAGGCCGCGCGGCAGGTAGACGTCGGCGCGCCGGTCGCTCATCAGTTTTTCGGAAAGGGGAACGAGCGCGGCGGGACGCTTTTCGAAATCGCGGCGCACGAGGCGAAGGGGCCGCCTCTTGCGCGGAAAGCGCCTCGCGACGACGATCACCAGCGTCGGATTGTCGACGAGCTCGGCCAGCACCGTAGCGGCGTGCCTTTCCAGGCGGCCGGCGTCTTCGACGTGGAAAAGGATCGCGCGACCGCGAAAGTCCTTCAGGTAGAACTGTTTCTCGGCCGGCTCGGGATGCATCGCAGTGGGTTTTTGGGGACAGTCCTCATTACACGGATGTCATGGGGTCTGACCCCATGACTGCGATGTAATGGGGACTGTCCCCAATTCCGGCCAATTTCCGTGCCGGGCGGGCGCGTTGCAAATGGCGTTGCAACATTCTTCGCCTCGCCGTACGCATTCGGCATGTCGCGACCATCGTCGGCCCCCGTCACGGCGCGGCTGCGCATCGCCGTTTCGATCCCGCTCTTGCTCTGCCTCGTCGTTGCCGCACCGGCAGTCCCGGCCGCTGCGGCCACCCTCGAAGCCCGGCACGGAGCCGTGGCGGCCGAGCATCGTCTCGCGTCGGCAGCCGGAGTCGAGATCCTTCAGAAGGGAGGCAACGCCGTCGACGCGGCAGTGGCCGCCGCCCTGGCAACCGGCGTCGTCAATCCGTCGTCATCCGGAATCGGCGGCGGCGGCTTCCTCGTCCTCTGGGATGCCAGGCACCACAAGGCCGCGACGATCGATTTTCGCGAGGCCGCCTCGCGCCACGCCACCGAGACGATGTACGTGCGCCCCGACGGCACCGTCGATTCGGAGGCCAGCAAGACCGGCGTCCTCGCGGTGGGCATTCCGGGCGAGCCGCGCGGGCTGGCGCTGGCGCTCAAGCGCTACGGCAAGCTCAAGCTCGAGGTGGTCGCGGCCCCGGCAATCCGGCTGGCGCGCGAGGGATTTCCGATCGAGGCCCACCTCGCGTCGATGATCGCGTCGGGCCGCGACCGCCTGGCCGCCGATCCGGAGCTCGCCAGCGTATTCCTGCACTCCGACGGCAGCCCCAAGCGCGAAGGAGAGACCCTGCAGCGGCCCCAGCTCGCGGCCACTCTCGAACGAATGGCCAAGGTGGGCGCCGATGATTTCTACGACGGCGAGCTGGGCGCCGAAATCGTCCACGCCGTCGCGACGTGGAAGGGAGCCACGCCGGCGCAGGTGGCGCTCGCGATCGATGCGAAGGACCTCAAGGACTACCGCGCCATCGAGCGTGACCCGATTCACGTTCGCTACCGCACCCGCGACGTCTGGTCGATGCCTCCGCCGAGCTCCGGCGGACCGGTGCTGGCCGAGGCCCTGGACGTGCTGTCGGGCTGGGATGTCTCGAAAATCGACCGCAACGGACCGACGCTGCCCCACCTGCTGGCAGAGACCGAAAAAGCCGTGTTCGCCGACCGCGCGACGTTCTACGGAGATCCCGCGTTCACGAAGATCCCGCTGGTGTGGCTGCTCGGCCCCGACCACGCGCGTGAGATCCGCGCGAAGCTGGACTGGAACCATGCCGCACACTCTTCCGATTTCGCGCCGAAGGCGGATGCGGGGCACGACGCCGGTACCTCGCACATCTCGGTCGTCGATGCCGACGGCAACGCCGCGTCGCTGACGACGAGCGTCAACACCGGGTTCGGCGCCGGCATCTCGGTGCCCGGCCGCGACATCGTTCTCAACAACACGATGGACGACTTCTCGGTGGCGCCCGGAAAGCCGAATGCGTTCGGGCTCGTCGGAAGCAAAGCCAATGCGGTGGCGCCGGGCAAGAGGCCGCTGTCGAGCATGACGCCGACCATCGTCACCAACGACGGTCACGTCCAGCTCGTCGCCGGGGCCTCCGGAGGGCCGCTGATCATCACGGCAACGCTGGCGACGCTCGTCGGCGTCGTCGATTTCGGCCTGACGAGCGAGGTGGCGGTGGGATCCCCGCGCGTGCACCACCAGTGGCTGCCCGAAGTGCTGATGGTCGAGCCGGAGATGCCGGAGAACATCCAGAAGTCGCTGAAGAGCGTCGGGCACACGCTCGCGCCGCTCAATGCGAAGGCCTCGGTGCAGGCCATCGACGTGAGCGGAACCGGCGACGCGCGCGTGCTGCACGCGACGAGCGATCCGCGAAAAGGCGGCATCCCGGCGGGCTACTGAAAAATCCGGGAGATCTGCGGACTTCGCGCATGAGCCTGGTTCCCGAAAGCTTTCCGATCCAGCCGGGACCCGGCCGCTCCCCGAAGAAGGGCGAGGCGCCGGTGCGCGCGTTCTTCTTCGACGTCTACGGCACGGTCTGCGATTTCTACCAGCCGCTGCGTCGCGCGTTCGACGCGCTCGCGCGCGACAAGGGCGTTGCGTGCGACGCCGGAGCGCTCGCGATCGCCTGGCGCGGCGCTTACGCCCGCTCGACGTTCCTCGCGGCAGGCTTCGGCCTTCCGCTGCGGCCTCTGGTCGAAATGCATCGCGACAATCTCGTCGCGCTTGTCGCCGACGCTTTTCCTGCGGCGGTGACCGGCGCCGAGCTCGATGATCTTGTCGCTACGTGGAACCACCTGGATCCATGGCCGGACAGCGTCGCCGGCCTGGCCGCGCTCAAGAAGATCGCCGTCGTCGCACCGGTATCCAACGGCAACTTCGACGACATCGTAGCGCTGTCGCGGCACGCCGGCTTTTCGTGGGACCTCGTGCTCGGATCGTCGGTCGCACGCGCGTACAAGCCGCACCCCGACATTTATTTGAAATCGTGCGAGGCGCTTCGCCTCGAGCCGCGCGAGTGCTGCATGGTCGCGGCGCACCAGGTGGACCTGGCGTACGCGGCGGGACACGGCATGCAGACGGCATTCGTGATCCGCCGCGACGAGTTCGGCGGAGCAATCAAAGCCAAGGGCAGCGCCGACATCGCGGCCGCCGAGGTGGACGTCGAAGGAGAATGGACGTTCGTCGCGCGCGATTTCGTCGAGCTGGCAGCGCTGGCGGCGGGCTGATCCGCGTCTCAGTCGGCGAAGTCGAAGGGCTCCGACAGGATCATCGTCTGCTCGCGGCCGGGGCCGGTCGACAGGATGCCTACCGGGACGCCGACGAGCTGCTCGAGGCGCGCGACGTAGCGGCGCGCGTTCTCGGGAAGCTGCGACAGGGAGCGCGCGTCGGTGATCTGCTCGCTCCATCCCGGCATCTCCTCGTACATCGGCTCGACCCTGCCGAAATCGTCCGCGAGCGGCGGGATCGCATCGATGCGCTTGCCGTCGAGCTTGTAGCCGGTGCAAAGGCGCAGCGTCTCCAGGCCCGTCAGCACGTCGAGCTTGGTCAGCGCGATCGCATCGACGCCCGAAAGCCGCACACCCTTGCGCACGACCATCGCGTCGAACCAGCCGCAGCGACGCGGCCGTCCGGTCGTCGCGCCGTATTCGCCGCCTTCGACCCGCAGCCTCTCGCCGAGAGCATCGGTGAGCTCGGTCGGGAACGGGCCGCTGCCGACGCGCGTAGTGTACGCCTTGGAGATGCCGATGACGCGGCTCACCAGCTTCGGCGAAACACCCGCACCGTTGGGCACGCCGCCGGCTCCGGTGTTCGACGACGTGACGAACGGGTAGGTACCGTGGTCGACGTCGAGCAGCACGCCCTGGGCGCCTTCGAAAAGCACGTTTTTGCCCGAGCGGATCGCCTCATCGAGGAAGCTCGACGTATCGCAGACCATCGGCGCGAGCTGGCGCCCGCACTCGACGAGCTCGTCGATCATCGCGTCGAAATCCAGGCGTGCGCTCGACAGCACCGCATGCAGGTAGTCGTTCCTGTCCTCGAGCACGCCGCGCAGCACGCGCGCGAAGTGCTCGGGCCGCACGAGGTCGGCCATGCGCACGCCGATGCGCGCCGATTTGTCCTCGTAGGCCGGGCCGATGCCGCGACCGGTCGTACCGATCATGCCGGTGCCGCGCTTTTTTTCGCGCGCCTGGTCGATCGCCTTGTGGTGAGGCAGGATCACGTGCGCTTCCTGGCTGATCAGCAACGAACGCGCGCCCGCGAGCAGCCCGCGCTTCTTGAGCGCAGTGATCTCCTTGATGAGCACGGTAGGATCGACGACGACGCCGCCGCCGATCACGCACGTCGTATTCGGGTGCAGCGCACCGGACGGCACCAGGTGCAGCACCGTCTGCTCGCCGTCGACGACCAGCGTGTGCCCCGCGTTGTTGCCGCCCTGGTAGCGCACGACGACGTCGGCCTTGCCCGAAAGCAGGTCGACGACCTTGCCCTTGCCCTCGTCGCCCCACTGCAGGCCGACGACGACCACCGTCTTTGCAGATACGTTCACGGCAACGCTCTCACAGCTGGATCATCCGCGCGCCGGTGACGTCCTGCAGGCGGCGCAGCTCGTCGACCTGGGCCGGCGCCAGCGGCGAATCGACGTGGTAGAACGCCACCGCCTCGCCTCCCGCCTTGGTGCGGCCGAGCGCGAGGCCTGCGATGTTGACGTTGTGCTGCGCCAGGAAAGTCCCGAGCCGGCCGACGACGCCCGGGACGTCGCGGTTGTGCAGGATCAGGATGTTCCCTTCCGGCGTCGCCTCGAGGAAGAAGTCGTCGTAGCGCACCAGCCGCACGTGCTGCCCGCCGAAGACGGCTCCTTCGATCAGCAGCGACTGGCCCGCGCACTTGAACGTCACCGCGATCGAGCTCGTGAACGCCTTGGTCTCGCGGTTTCGCACTTCGACGATCTTGATGCCGCGGTCCTTGGCGAGGAACGGCGCATTGACGGCGTTGAGCGGCTCGTCGAGCACCGAGGCCAGAAGCCCCTTGAGCACCGCCGCGTTGACCGGGCGCGTGTCGAGGCTCGCGACGTCGCCGTTGAAGGCGATCGTGATCTCGGTCGGCGCGCAGCCGGCGATCTGGGCGTGCATGCTGCCGATCTTCTCGCCGAGCACGACGAACGGCGCGACCTGCCCGGCTGCTTCGGCCGAAAGCGACGGCACGTTGACGGCGTTGCGGATCGTGCCGTCGGCAAAATAGTCGCGGATCTGCTCGGCCACCGCGATCGCGACGTTGAGCTGCGCTTCGCCGGTGCTCGCGCCGAGGTGAGGCGTGGCGACGACCTTGGGGTGCGCGACCAGCGGATCGTCCTTGGGCGGAGGCTCGGTCGCGAACACGTCGAGGGCCGCGCCGCCGACCTGGCCCGAGTTGAGGCCTGCCAGCAGCGCGGCCTCGTCGACGATCCCGCCGCGGGCGCAGTTCACGATGCGCACGCCCTTCTTCATCTTCGCGATAGCCGCCTCGCCGACGAGGCCGCGAGTCTCGGGCGTCATCGGCGTGTGGATCGACAGGAAATCGGCGCGCGAATACATCTCGTCGAGAGTGACGAGCTCGATGCCGGCGCGCGCGGCCGCCTCGGCGTTGACGAAAGGATCGTAGCCGAGCACGCGCATCTTCAGGCCGTTGGCGCGGTCGGCGACGATGGAGCCGATGTTGCCGAGGCCGATGACTCCGATCGTCTTGCCGGTGACCTCGACGCCGAGGAAGTCGTTGCGTTTCCACTGGCCGGCGCGCAGCGTCGCGTTGGCCTGGGGAATGTCGCGCGCGCACGCGAGCAGCATCGCGATGGCGTGCTCGCCGGTGGTCACGTTGTTGCCGCCCGGCGTGTTGGCGACGATGACGCCGCGCTTGCTGGCCGCGACGACGTCGACGTTGTCGACGCCGATGCCCGCGCGGCCGACGATCTTGAGCGACGTGGCCGCCGACAGGAGGTCGGCCGTCACCTTGGTGCCGCTGCGGATCACCAGGCCGTCGTAGGCGCCGATGATCTTCTTCAGCTCCTCCGGCGGAAGGCCGGGATTGTTGTCCACCTCGAGGCCGGGGGCGGCCTCGAGGATGTCGAGACCCTGTTTGTCGAGCTTGTCGGAAACCAGAATTCGAGCCACGTCCGTCACCTCTCCGCTATTGGCAGGCCTCTTGATACAGTTGGAGCAGCACTTCCTGGGCCGCACCGGGTCCTCGCCCGAGCGGCACGTCGCGGCCGAAGTGCCGGAGTCCCATTTCCATCGCCGCCAGTCCGACCACGACGTCGAACGTATCGGCGTAACCGATGTGGGCCAGCCTCAGGATTTTGCCCTTCAGCTTTCCCTGGCCGCCCGCAATTGTGACTCCGATCACATCGCGGACGTATTTCACGAGCGTGCCGCCGTCGATGCCGCCTGGCACCCGGATTCCGGTGGTCGCCGGGCTCGGCGCCGACGGCGCCAGCAGCTCCAGCCCCATCGCGGTCACTCCGCGGCGAGCGGCGGCCGCCAGGATGCGGTGGCGTCGATAGACGGCCGGCCAGCCCCCTTCGGCCTCGACCAGGCGAAAAACCGCGTCCAGGCCGAAGATCATCGAAACGGCCGGCGTGTACGCCGACGTGTTGTCCTCGAGGCTCTTTTTCGCCTTGGCCAGGTCGAAGTAGTAGCGCGGCAGCTTCGCCTTCGCGCTGGCGCGCCACGCTTTTTCGCTCAGAGCGATGAGCGCCAGGCCAGGAGGCAGCATCAGCGCCTTCTGGGAGCCGGTGACGAGCACGTCGATGCCGGTCGCGTCCATCGGCGCGTCGATGACGCCGACCGACGTGATGCCGTCGACGATGAGCAGCGTCTCGGTATTGCGCGTGATTGCTGCGATGTCTTCGACCGGGTGCACGGCGGTGGTCGAGGTCTCGCTGTGCTGGACCATCACGGCCCTGGTCTCGGGATGCGCGCGCAGCTCGTCGGCGACTTGCTGAGGATCGACCGCCGAGCCCCACTCGACCGCGATCTCAATGACCTCCAGGCCGTAGGCGCGGGAAATCTCGGCCCAGCGCTCGCCGAACTTGCCGCCGCTTACGACGACGACGCGATCGCCGGGAGAAAGAGTGTTCGTGACCGCCGCTTCCATCGCTCCGGTACCGCTCGACGACAGCGTCAGCACGCTCTGGCGCGTTCCGAACAGCTGCGCGCACTTGTCGGAAACCTTGCGAAACAGCTCACTGAATGCAGGCGTGCGATGCAGCACCACCGGCGCGGCCATCGCGAGCAATACCTCAGGCGGAACCGGCGTCGGCCCCGGCGCGAGCAGATACTTCTTCAGCATGGGTTCGAACGGGGAAGCAGGGCGCGCTCTGTCGCCGACGGCGACGAAGGAGGCGGCTCTGGTTCCGGTACCCGATATTCCCGGCCCGGCAGGATGTCAACAATGCGCTCCGCGCGGTTTGACACTGGCTCATGCTGTGAAAAAGCTGCGCTTTTACCGGTGATGATGGTTTTTTCGCGTCGACGCGTCTCGCTCGTCCTGGCGGTCGGGATGGTTCTGGCCACTGCGTCGGCGGTGGCTGCTGCACCCTCTCATCCTGCATCGCTGCCGGCGCCTGCTCGCCCGGCCGCGGTCGCCCGCCAGGTTGCGCAGGACGATGCCGCTTCGTCCGCTCCCGCCGCTTCGCCGGGTACCGCCGCAACCGCTGCTTCGCCGTCTTCCGCCGCAACCGCCGCTTCGCCGTCTTCCGCGGCAACCGCTGCGACGACTTCATCGGCGGCCGCAGCCCCGGGGACCGAAACCGGGCCGGCCGCTGCTCCCGTGACGACGATCGCCGGCAAAGGCGCCGCCAGGACCTTGCCGATCACGACGACCGAATCGGCCGCCCTCGGCACGTCGGGCGCCGCTGCGCCGCCGGCCAAAGGCGCTCACGCGCCGAACGACGCTGCCGTCGGTGAGATCGTCGACCGCATGATCTCGGAGCTGACGCGCGGCGAGAGCGAACCGCGGCGCATGAGTCTTGCCGAAGCGGTGCAGGCCGCCGTCCAGAACAATCCGGGAATCCGCTCCCAGGCCGAAGTCGCCAACTACGACGCGTGGACTCCCTTCGGCGCCACCGGTGCCTTCGACCCCCTGTTCCAGACCAATGCGATCGGAAGTCGCCTGAAACAGCCGTCGGCCAGCGCGCTTTCCTCCGGCAAACCCACGTTGCAGGAAGATGCCGTTCGCGGCGGAGCGTCGATCTCCAAGCTGCTGCGCAGCGGCGGCCTGGCCGCGATCGACTGGGAAACCCAGGTCGTCAACACCAACTCGATCTTCTACGAGATCAATCCGCGCTACGACAACCGCCTGACGCTGTCGCTTCGCCAGCCGCTTCTGCGAAATTTTCTCGCGAGCGGCCAGACGACGACCGTGCTCGTCGCTCGCTCGGAAGCCGAAGAAGCGCTCGCGTCGTTCGAAGCCAATCTTTCCAGATTCGTCTCCGACGTCATCGCGGCCTACTGGACGGTGGTCGCCGATGCGGCCCAGCTGGAAGTGAACCGCCGCTCGGTAGCACTGGCGCGCGAGCTGGTGCGAGACGCGGAGGCCAAGGTCAACGTGGGCCTGCTTGCGCCGGTTGCCGTCAAGGAAGCCCTGGCCGACGCGGCCTCCCGCGAGGAAAAAGCGATCGAGGCCGAGAACGCGCTGACCGTTGCCGCGCGCGACCTCCAGTACAAGGTCATGTTCGGCGCGGCCGAGAACAAAGCCCCGCTGCCGATCCAGCCGGTCGAAGAGCACGTCGTGACGCCGATCGATCTCGATCGCGCCGCTACGCTGAAGACGGCAGTCGAGAGCCGCGCGGAGATCCGCGGCGCGACCGCGGCGCTCGGGCGGCGCCACGTCGAGGAAAAGGACGCCAAGAGCCAGCGCCTCTGGGACCTCGACCTCGTCGGACACTACTCGTTCCTCGGGCTTCGCGGCGACGCCAGGCCCATCGTCGATGCCAACGGCAACGTGCACTTCTCCCAGTACAACGGCGACTACGATCACTCGCTCGACGACATGTTCGGCACCAATTACTTCGACTACGGCGTCGGGCTGCAGCTTTCGGTGCCGTTCGGCAACGCATCGGGGCGTGCCAGCCTCGCCCAGGCGGAGATCAACGTGCGGGGGGCCTCGCGCGACTTCGAGCAGACGGTCTCCAGCGTCGCTCTCGACGTCGACCGCGCGATCGCCGACGTCGATTCGTCGGCCAAGCGCGTGGCCGCCTCCAAGGCTGCGCGCGATCTTGCCGAGGAGAACGTACGCAACCAGTCGCGCCGCTTCGAGCTCGGCGCCGTCACGACCAAGGACGTGCTCGACTACCAGGAGCGCCTGGCCGAAGCGCAGGCCGCCGAGGTGCGCGCGATCACCGACCACGCCCTGTCGGTGGCGCGTCTTCGCCTTGCCGACGGCACTCTGCTCAGCCGCTTCGGCGTCGAAATCGAGACACCGGACGCGCCGGGCAAGCCGTGGTGGTTCAGGTTCTGAGGCCTGGCCTCTGATCCGTCACGTTTTTGCCGGCCGCCCGACCGGCGTCGCTGCCTGCTCCCCGACCACCGTCGTCCACTCGCGAACCTGCCACCGCGTGACAAGCCCACCGCGGACGTAAGGATCAGCCTGCGCGAACGCGACGACCGGTGCGTCCGAGTCGCACCGAAAATGGAAAACTGCGCCGTCGACCGGGCTCGCGAGCGCGCCGGCCAGCACCAGCTCGCCGCGAGCGTGCGCTTCCCAGGCCCGCGCGAGGTGCGCATCGCGCAGCGGGCCGCGACGCTCGAGGATGTCGGGGACGTAGTCGTAGATGAGCAGGTAGTCCATGGAGTATTCTCGCTGTCCGGCGTGGTGCGACTACGCCGGCGGCGCGGTGGAAGCGTCAGGCGACACGCTGGAGTACCAGGAACATCATTCCGGCCACCACGAACATGAAACCGGTGATCATCTGGATGAGGATCAGGAACGCATTGATCTCGCTGACGTGATGCCCCTCGCGCAAGACCAGCCGCTGGAAGCGCGGCCACACCCGGGTGGCGGTGGCTGCGCCGAAAATGAGCAACAGCGCGACGAGCGCGAAAGTACCGAGCGGCCGGGATCGCGAAACTCCCGCCGACCTGTCCAGCACGAAAAGACCATTCCACAGGACGATGACTGCAACGACGACGCTCCATCGGACCGGGAAGCCTCCCGCCCGTTGGACGGCCCGGCCACTGGGGGTGAACCCGGTGCTCGCCAACGATTTGAGGACAGTGTCCCTGGATCCCATGCACCAGAAGATGATCGTTTCCGGATAGTCGGCCCTGTTGTGCCGGATCCGGATGCCGCTGGCCAAGAGCGGAACCGAGCCATACGGCTCGATGGCCACAACCTCGGACGGTGCAAACTCGTAAGTTCCCAGACTGGAGATCGCAACTCGATTCGCCTTGACGGTCAGCGTGGCGAACGGCCAGGACGAGTTTACCCATCCTATCCGCGAACCACCTCGAAAACTCGCTTCGTTCACGCGAAGCCCCCCATGACGGCATTTCGGTTCGCATCGACCAAGTTAGGATCCGTCCGCGTAACGTCTGAAAGACCCGGCGGTGCAAGTGGGACAAGGAGACTGTCATCGAGGGAATTTTTGGTTCGACGGAAAAGCGTCAGCCTCCTCGTTCTCCCAGAGCCCCTTTTCCGTGCGCTCCTTTCGAAGCCAGCGAGCACCATCGAACGTGTACCGCTCATAAATCACGACGAAGGGAAGGTCGGCGCGATCCTCCCCGCGGAAAGCGAGATATCGATGGAGTTGCAGACCCGGTAGCCGGGCGCTTCTGCGGACATCGTACCAGCCGTGACGTGCGTGGTGTTCGGCTTGAGCGTAGTGCACGCGGCCATCATCACGAAAAGTCCAAAACTCACCCTCATCGTCGTTTTTCCGAATGCTCCAGCTGTCCAATGCTGACGCTAAGGCGGCGAATCGCAGGCCGGCCATCCCTTACGATATATCGACAGTGTGACTACGAACAATCTGCCCGCCGGGAGGTGGTCGGTCAGACCAGCTCGATCGAGGAGTTCGGCAAGACCCCTACGACGTGCGCAGACGCCAGTATCCAGGCCGACGACGTAGGTGCATCACTGCAACGACGTGGATTCGATCGGGTTCTGCTCGATAAACAAGTCCGTAAGGAAAGCGTGGAACGACGATCCGTCGAAGACGCTGACCGAATGGACGGCCGATGTCGGGAAATTCTTGAAGGCGGGCGACGGCACGCTCGACCAGCGTGATAAAATCGTGCCCAAGATCGTGGGCCTGCGACTCGTAGTATGTCGCGGCCGCCAGGAACTCGGCGCTCGCTTCTGGATGAAACTCGACTCGCTTCACCGAAGCTTCGAACGCGCATCGGCGAGGACCTGGTCGGCATTCACCCCGATGACGTGTCCGCTCTCGAGCTCGTCCAGGCGTCGTTCGGCTTCCGCGAGCCACAGTGCTTCAGCTCGAGCGTCTGTCTCCGATTCGAGGCTCGCAAGCAGGCGTTCCGCCAATCGCGCACGCTCCTCGGCCGGCAATCGCAGAGCTTCGGATTCCAGTTCCAGTGACTTGGCCGCATCCGACATAGGGTCGATAGTGCCGCAGCGTAAGCGGTCGGGCAACCCCCTTCGATTCCACAGTTGCAATTACGACGAAATCCCAGCTGGCAGATCGGGAGTTTACGATCTTGAGGTCACAAGTTGTGACCTCAAGTTAGCGCGGCCGGCGAAGCGCTTCGGCCGCGCCGGCGCTCAGCGCATCTTGGTCGAAATGAGGTTGTTGAATTCCTGCCGAGTCTCTTTCTCGCGGAACACGCCTACGAGCGAGCTGGTCACCACCACCGAGTTCGGCTTCTCGACGCCGCGCATGCGCATGCACATGTGCTCGGCCTCGACCACGACGCCGACCCCGGCTGCGCCGAGGACCTCGCTGATCGTCGATGCGATCTGGTCGGTCATGCGTTCCTGCACCTGCAGGCGCCGCGCATACGTCTCGACGAGGCGCGCGAGCTTGCTGATCCCGACGATGCGGCCCTTGGGCAGGTAGGCGACGTGCACGCGGCCGAAGAACGGCAGCAGGTGATGCTCGCACAGCGAGAAGAAGTCGATGTCCTTGACGATGATCATTTCCGAGTAGTCCTCGGTGAACATCGCGTCGCCGATCACGGCGCGGGGATCCTCGACGTAGCCCTTGGTGAAGTAGCGGTACGCGCGCATCACGCGCGCCGGAGTCTTGCGCAGGCCTTCGCGGTCGGGGTCCTCCCCGAGCGCGGAGAGGATCTGGCGCACCTGTGCCTCGGCGGGGTCTCTGGAGGACATGGGCTCAGTCCTCCATGCTCTCTTCGTCTTCCCCGAATTCCTCGTCGCCCGCGACTTCTTCGCCGGGCGAGCCGTCGAGCTCGTCCTCGACGGGTTCTTCACCCTCTTCGCCCTCGAACTCGCCGCCCTTGACCCTCTGGTACTTGCGGTAGTCGTAGCCGGTGGCCATCGCCATCAGCAGGCCTTCCATGCCGCCTTCCTTCTCGCGGCGCAGCACGCGCAGGCGGTCGAGGTATTCGCGGAAGTCCTCGTTGATGCGCTGGACTTCGTCGGACTCGCCTTCGAAGAACTCGCAAAGGCGAGTGACGGCGAAACGCAGCGCGGCAAAGCGAAGCTCGTTCGGGAACGAATCCCACTCGGCCAGCGACAGCGTGCGCAGCGACTCGTAGCCGGCCATCATCGACTCGAAGCGCTCGAGCACGTAGCCGCCGTCGACGAAGCACGCCGCGTTGACCGCCGTGGCGAGGTCGAAGACGTACTTGCCGCGGCAAGCCGCATCGAAGTCGCCGATCGAGACGACGTCGTCGCCGCGCGCGAGCAGGCCGTAGCAGTGCACGGTGCCGTGGATGATGCCCTTGGGCAGCTTGGTCTCGAGGTAGTTGCCGAGGTACTCGGTCTCCTCGTCCATCGTGCGGATGATCTTCTTGAAGTACGGCGGGATGCGCCGGCGCACCGTCGCGTAGGCCTCGAAGATGCGCTCGAAGCCGAAGCGGTTGTCGATGGCCTTCTTGTAGCCGCGCCCGACGATGTGGAGCTGGCCGAGCGCGCGCCCCAGGCTGTTGACGGCCTTGAGGTTGAGCGCCGGTGGCGTCGGCATGCGGCCGTTGGCCAGCTTGTAGAGCACCAGGTAGTGCCCTTCGCGCTCGAGGAAGTGACGCCCGCGCCGGTCCGCAACGGGACGAGGGCTCGGGAACGAGTGCTTCTCGAGGAACGACAAGAGCTCGAGCTCGCGCCTGAGATCGAATTCGTCTTCGAGCGACCGCACCTGGAGCTCGTAGGCCGTCTTGGCGACGTCGATCAGGTAGCGCTTGTTGCCCCACAGCGGAATCGCGCCGCTGCCGGGGCCGATCTTGCCCAGGCCGTATTCGACGGCGATGTCGGCGAGTGCCTTCTTGTCGAGGGCCAGTGGCTGCAGCGGCATCGGGTCAGCGTCGACTTCGCGCAAAGCGCGGGAAAATCCGGGGAAAAAAGTGGACGGGATATGCTGCCGCGTTAGAGTAAAGTCAATATCGGGCGCATAAATAGCGAAAACTCACGCGACGTCGGCTGTCGGCGCGCGCGTCGTGAATGCCTCCGATTCGAGGCGCAGGCGCTCGCGGTAAGCCCGGATTTCCGCTTCGGCGCGCCTTTGGTCCCACCCGAAATGACGCGCGAGGTGGTCGGCGACGACTCGCACGACGTCCCCCTCCCGCTCCCGGCTGCGCAGCGCGAGCGGGACGCGACGCGACAGGACATCTTCGATCGAGCAGGCCATCTCGTACTCGATCGCGTGCACGATTTCGGCGATGAGGTCGGGACGATCGGAGACGGCGCGAGCCCCGAGACTCTCATCGTGCCGCACCAGGGCCGCGATTTCGCCGGACAAGGCCCCGTAGCGTCGGCGGATGTGCTCCTCGCGCGAGGACGGCTCGTCGTCGGCCGCATCTCCGGGCGCAAATCCCGAGCCGCCCGGCAGGGGAACGCTCGCGGTGCGGCACGGTCCCACCCGGCGGCCGATCCTGGCGGCCGCACGATCCACCAGCACCTCGGCCACGCGCCGGTGCGTCGTCAGTTTGCCGCCGCCGAGGGAGAGCAGGCCGGCCGGGCTCTCGAACACCTGGTCTTCGCGGCTGACGTCGGATGCCGTGCGCTCGTCTTCGGGCGCAACCAGCGGCCGCAGGCCCGCCCACGTCGCGACGATGTCACGGGCGCGGACGTCCGCCCGCGGAAACGCGCGGTTGGCGGCCGCCAGGATGTAGTCGATGTCGTCGGCATCGGCGCGCACGTCGTCGGGATCGCCGCTGTAGAACGTGTCGGTGGTGCCGACCACCGACTGGCTCTGCCAGGGAATCGCGAACATCACGCGCCCGTCGATGCCACGGATGACGACCGCGTCGCGATTGCCGATGCGCGAGCGGTCGAACACCGCGTGCACGCCTTTGGTAAGACGCAGGCGCGGCGGCGCCCCGCCGTCGTCGAGACGGCGCACGTCGTCGAGCCAGGGACCGGCGACGTTGATGAAAACGCGCGCGCGTACGGTCGCACGGTGGCTGCCGAGGCGGTCGTGCACCTCGGCCGCAACGACGCGGCCGGTCGAGTCTTTCTCGAACGCAGTGATCTCGGCATGGTTGAGGATGGCAGCGCCGCCGGCGCGCGCGGCAAGCGCCGTCTCCAGCGTCAGGCGCGCGTCGTCGGTCCAGCAGTCGTAGTACAGCGCGCCGCCCTTGAGGCCATCGCTCGCAAGCGCCGGTTCCATCTCTCGCAGCGCCGCCACCGTGAGGTGCTTGTGCCTTGCGACGTTCTGGAATCCGGCAAGCAGGTCATAGAGCGTAAGACCGACGCGCAGTTGCCAGACCGGCGTCGAATCGTCGTCGTAGATCGGGAACACGAAGCGCTGGGCACGCACCAGGTGCGGCGCGATCTTCGTGCGCAGCACGTCGCGCTCCCGGCACGATTCGAGGACCAGCGCGACGTCGCCCTGCTGCAGGTAGCGCACGCCGCCGTGGACGAGCTTGCTCGAGCGGCTGCTGGTGCCGGCGGCAAAGTCGCTCTTCTCGAGCAGCGCCACCGTCATGCCGCGCAGCACGGCGTCGCGCGCGACGGCCGCACCGTTGATGCCTCCGCCGACGACGCAGACGTCGAAGGATTCCGCATCGAGCCTCTGCCAGTCGAGCTCGCGCTGGTGCTCGGGGCCTGGGTGCATCGCGCTCACCGCACGCCGACGAGCTTGTGGATCTGCGGAAGCACGCGCGTGTCGGCGACGCTCGCGGAGGCCAGCGCGGCGAGCTCGCCGAGGCGCTTCATGTCGATGCACCAGCGGCCGGTCCGAGGGTCGGAGACCGGCTGCACGAACAGCACGGCGCCAGGCGCAGCATCGGCGACCAGCGCCGCCGCGCGCGAGACCTCCGCCGGGTCGGTCCCATCATCCACCGGCATCTTCACGTAGACCTCGGTACCGCGACACGCTTCGAGGAAGGCGCGGTGCCGGTCCCACAGCGCGCCTTCGCCGGTGTTGGACGGAAGCTTGACGTCGGCCGACACGACCGCGATGCCCGGCAGCACGTCGGCGAGCGAGGACGACAGCATCGCGTTGGTCTCCAGGAGGCACGGCAGCGGCGGCGGCGACGTGCACAGCCATGCGGCGAGGAAGCCGGCCTGCACCATCGGCTCGCCGCCGGTGATCGCGATCATCACGAGCGACGGATCTTCGCGCACGAAGCGGGCGACGATTTCGCAAAGACGCGAAAGCGAGAGCGGATTGTCGAGCGTCTCGCTGCCGCCGCCGGGATAATCGACCCTGCAGGTCGCAACCCTGGTCAGCGAGTCGGGAGTATCGCACCAGCGGCAGCGGATGTTGCAGCCGGCAAAGCGCACGAACAGGTGACGCTGGCCCGCACGCGATCCCTCGCCCTGGAAGGACGCGAAGATCTCGCTCAGGTATGCCACAGGCTGCGCGGCGCTCATCCGCGTCGGCATAACACGAAACGGGGGCCAAGTCCGCGGCGCGTCAAACCCGGGCACCGGCCAGCGCGACGACGAGGTCACCGACGTTGGTGCCGGTTGCGCCGGTCACGAAAAGGGCTCCGGCGCGCTCCAGAGCGGGCTCGGCGTCGAAGTCGCGCAGGGCTTTTTCCAGCGGAAAACCCGCCGCCGCGGCCCTCTCGGCGCTGCCGCCGTCGATCACGGCGCCGGCGGCCCGGCTCGATCCGTCGCGGCCGTCGGTCCCGGCCGCCACGATGACGATTTCCCGCTCGTCCCGGATTGCCAGCGCCAGGCGCGCGGCCAGATCGAGGTTGCGCCCGCCCCGGCCGGGATCTCTCGACGTGACTTCGACCGTCGTTTCGCCCGCGACGACTACGCCAGAAGGGCCGGCGTGCGGGGACTGGAGGCGGCGCAGGATCCTTGCGGCGGCGGCTTCGGTGCTGCCGTAAAGCCGTGCTCCCGCGGCGTGCGATGCGATGTCATAGCCACGTGCGCGCAACTCGTCTTCGGCGCGGCGCGCGGCCGTGCTTGCCGACGCGATCACCGTGTAGTCGCCGGCATCGATCATGTGCGCGTCGTCTGCGTCGGAATCGCGACTTGCCTGCTCCTCGAGAAATGCGGCAACGGCACGGGGAAGTCGCGTGAGGCTCGCACCGAGCGCTTCGATTGCGCTTCGGCACTGCTCGCGGCGCGATCCGACGGGCACGACGGTTGGTCCCGAGCCGATCACCGCCGGATCGTCGTGTTCGACATCCGAGATCGCCAGCGTCGTCACGGCAGCGGGCCGCGCGGCCTGCGCAAGGCGCCCGGCCTTGATTGCCGAAAGACAGCCACGCACGAGATTGATGCGGCCGATCGCGAGTCCGCTTTCGACGAGCACGTGGTTCGCTCTGCGAAGATCTTCGAGCGTCAGCGGCGCCAGAGGGGTTTCGAGAAGAGCCGACGCTCCGCCCGACAGCAGCACAAGAAGGCGATCGCCTGGCCCGAGTCGTCGGGCTTCATCGAGAACGCACTTTGCGGCCTGCTCGCTGCCCGCGTCCGGTAGCGGGTGGCCGGCGCGAATCACCGTAGCGTGGTCCTGGAGCCCGGCGGTATCGGCATCCTCGGGGACGACGGCAATGGCCCGCGCACCGCGCGTGGCCGCAAAGCCGAAGGCGGCCGCCAGCATCGGCGCAGCCGCTTTGCCGGCAGCGACGATCAGCAGTCGGGGATCGCAAAGATCGAGATCCGGACGAGCGGCCAGCGCGCGGGCAGTCGCGGGACCGGGCGCGACCGCCGCCAGGCCGGCCCGCCACGCGGCCACGGCGTCCTCGCGCATCCGCACGAGAGCGCCATCGCCCGGCGGCTCAGAACGATTCGTCTTCGGTCTCGGTAGCCGGGTAGCGCGGTGCCGCCATCGTGCCCGAATCGACGTGCATCGTGCGCTGGGCCTGCTCGTGCTCGTCCTGGCACGTCACGCAAAGACGCGTGAACGGCATGGCGTCCAGGCGCCCCGTTACGATCTCGCCGCCGCACTCTTCGCACTCGCCGTACTCGCCGGTCTCGATGCGATGCAGTGCATCTTCGATGAGCTGCAATTTCTTGCGCTCACGATCGCCGAGCAGAAGGTTGATCTCGCGATCGCGCTCGTCGCTGGCGATGTCGTAAGTGTCACGACCTTCGCCGGCTTCGCCCTCGCGGCCATCCTTCATGTCCTGCTGGATGACGCGCAGGATCTCCTTGCGCATGTCGAGCAGCTTGGTCTGGAACTTGTCGCGGTCGCGTTTTCTCATCACACCAACCCCCAAAGCGAACAGGAACGGGCCAAAAGGCGGGTAACCTTAGTGACGCGATGGCCATTCGTCAATGCGGCATTGGGCGCCGGGAGCGCAAGTCGTCAGGAAACGAAGAGAATCTGTCCGAAAAGATCGATTCCCTGGGCGCCGGTAATCTCGGTTTCGACGATTTTTCCTTTCAGGGGGGCGATTTCCAGTTCGCCACCGAGACCGTCGAGCCCACCAAGAAAGGTAAGTCCGTCGATTTCCGGAGCCTGGAACTCGGTGCGGCCGTACCATGCGCCGTCCTCGTCCCGGCCGCAGACGAGCACGCGCTGGCAACTACCTACCTGCGCGTCAAGAAGCGACGCGGTGATCGGCTCCTGAAGTGCCATGAGCTCGTCGCGCCGGTCGGCAGCGACGGTCTCGTCCACCTCGCCGTCCAGGCCGGCCGCGCCACTTCCTTCCTCCGGCGAGTACGCGAAAACGCCGATGTTGTGGAAGCGGCTCTCTTCGACGAAGTCGCACAGCGCACGGAATGCCGCGTCGGTCTCGCCGGGAAACCCGACGATGAAGGAGCTGCGCAGCGCAGCACCCGGAACACGCTCCCGGATGCGTTCGATGACGCGGCGGATCTGCCCGGTGTCCTTGGCGCGGCGCATCCTGCGCAGCACTTCGCCGTCGGCGTGCTGGAGCGGAATGTCGACGTAGGCCGCGACGTTCTCCACCTCGCGCATCGCGTCCAGCGCGGAATCGCCGAGCGTGCTCGGATACAGGTAGAAGCAGCGCACCCTCTCGAGCCCGCCGACGCGGCCGAGGCGCCACAGCAGCTTTGCCAGGCCGTCCTTCAGGCCGAGGTCGCGGCCGTACGCCGAAAGATCCTGCGCGATGAGGTTCAGCTCGACGATTCCCTGCCGGGCGAGCCTTTCGGCTTCGGCGCCGATGTCCTCGAGCGGGCGGCTCTCGTGGCGGCCGCGAAAGCTCGGGATCACGCAGAACGAGCACTCGTGGTCGCAGCCTTCGGAAACCTTGAGATAGGCCGAGCCGTCGGTTTCGGTGACCGCGCGCTCCATCAGCGCCGACGGCAGGTAGTGGTGGCTTGCCGCGCGAAACAGGCGGCCACCGTCGGAATGGAGCGCGGTGGTAAAGCTGTCGAGCGCACCGGTACCGACCATCGCGTCGATTTCGGGAATCTCGTGCACGAGCTCGCTGCCGTAGCGCTCGGCCATGCAGCCGGTGACGACGAGGCGCCTGCCTTCGCGCGCCGCCTTGACGCGTGCGAGCTCGAGAATGGTGTCGACCGATTCTTCGCGCGCGGCCGCGATGAACGCGCAGGTGTTGACGACGAGCACGTCCGCATCGTCGGGGCTGTCGACCACCGAGTGCCCCTGCGCCAGCGCGCTCCCGAGCATCAACTCCCCGTCGACCTGGTTCTTGGGGCAGCCGAGGCGGGCGATGTAGATCTTCTTGCCGGTTTCCATTCGAGAGCGTCCTGGCGAAGTCGTCCTGATGAAGACCGGCCAGTTTCGCCCTAATCGCGGAAATTTTCGAACTGCAGCGGAAGCCCGTAGTCGCCCTTGCGAAGGAACGCGATCGCCTCCTGCAAATCGTCGCGCTGCTTGCCGGAAATGCGCAGGCTGTCGGCCTGGATCGCGACCTGCACCTTGAGCTTGGTGCCCTTGATGTCCTTGACGATGGCCTTGGCCTTGTCCGTCTCGATTCCGGCCTTGATCCCGATCTTCTGACGCGCGCGCCCTCCGGAGGCCGGCTCGATCTTCCCCTTGTCGAGGCACTGCAGCGACACACCGCGCTTGGCGAGCTTGCCTTCGAGCACCTCGACGGCGGCCTTGATCTTGAAGTCGTCCGACGACTCGATCTCGAACGCCTTCTCGACGAGCTCGAGCTTGGTGTCCGATCCTTTGAAGTCGTAGCGCTGGGCGACTTCCTTGACCGCCTGCCCAAGCGCGTTGTCCACTTCGTGCCAGTTCACTTTCGAAACCACGTCGAACGTCGGCATGATTGTTCTCCATCGTGCGCAATGGCGCGCATTGCGGCAGCCGCTGTCTATCCCTCGAGGCCGAAATCTGCGAGCGCGCGCGCGGGAGCAGCGGATGCATCGAGGCCGGTGCGGCGAAACATGTCGTGACGCCCTCGAGAAAGAACGCGAGCCACGTTTACGCAGCAGATGGCCCCTTATCGGCGTCCGGCCCAACTCTCAGGCACGTATCTGCGAGCCGGGCGCCGAGAAGGGCCCAGATGCGAGGCGGAGGCGCGTGAGTGAGCGCAGGCGTACTTCCTGTACGCCGGAGCGAACGAAGCGCCGACAACGAAGCAGATGGACCCTTATCGGCGTCCGGCCCGGTCTTGAATCAAAAACCCGTATCGGTGTCGGTGATGATGTCGACCGCAGGCGGCGGCGTAAACGTGAACCGCGACTTGTCGACGCCCTTGTTGCGATGCGGCTCGGCAAACGTCATCCGCGTCGTCGTCCCCGCGGCATCGTGCACGGTGACAGCGCGCAGATCGAAAGTGTCCGAGGCCAGAGTCACCTCGAGGTCGCCTCCTCCCTCGGCTTTCGACTTGAGAAGAATGCGCACCGTCGACGAATCCGGTTTTTCGAGCGAGGCCGTGTAGCGCTCGGAGATTCCCTCGCGGCCCGCGAGCAGTTCGACGAGGCCGCCGCGGCCGAACGCCTTGTCGTAAGGGATCTTGTAGACCTGTTCGAGATCGGGCTGGTAGAGCCATAGCCAGGTCCCGTCGCCGACGACGGTCTGCGGCGGCCCCTCGGTGTATTCCCAGCGCACCAAACCCGGTTTCGCGAAATAGAAGCGCCCCGCGCTCTCGACCTTCGTGCCGACGTCGGGAACTTCGATCGACTGGCGAAACCCGGCGGAGTAGTCGGCGGTCTGCGACCAGCGCTTCTCATACGACTTCCACACGGCCTCGGCTTCGGCGCCCGATGCCGGCGGAGCGGGTGCAGCCGGCGCTGCAGCCGCAGGCGCGGCCGGCGATTTCGCTGCGCTCGAAGCCGCTTTGGCCGGCGCCGCCTTTACATCGCTTGCCGCAGGCGCCGCTTTGGCCGGCGCCGCCTTTACATCGCTTCGCGCGGGTCCCGCCTTCGCGTCGGGTTTCGCTCTCGACGGCGCGGATGGCGGCGTTTTTGTCGCTGGAGCCGCACTGGCCGGCGCAGGCGTCGTAGCCGCGGGCCGCGCCGCTTTTCCAGGCGCAGGAATGTTCGCGGCAGGCGCAGGCTTTGCCGGTGCGGCTGAAGTTTCGCCAGCAGCCGCCTTGACCGGCGTCACATGCTTGGTCGGGTGGACCGGCGGCTTGGCACCGGAATCCGCCGGCGACGCGGCAGGTGGCGGCGCTGCGGGTGCAGGCGACGACGGATTGGCGTCCTCGGCCCGCGCCGCAAGCGGACAACAGAGAAAGCCCGCTGCGACGAGCGCGACGAGCGTGCGCCGCGCATCGCCTGGACGGCAACGCGCGGACCGTAAGAATTGCAGGGTCACGATCAGAGCGCCGATACGAGCACTTTCCGGGGTTTGGCGCCATCGGCGGGCCCGACCACCCCTTCGCGCTCCATCATTTCCATGATGCGCGCCGAGCGGTTGTAGCCGATGCCGAGCTTGCGCTGGAGCCATGAAGTCGAGCCCTGGCCGTGCTGGGTTACCAGCGAGACGGCACGGTCGTAGAGCTCGTCGTACGTGTCCTCACCGTCCTCGTCGTCGCCGTCTTCGCTGCCGGTTTCGAGGATTTCCATGCGGTAGTCGGGCTCGCCCTGGCCGCGCAGGAAATCGACGATCAGCTTGATTTCGCCGTCGCCGACGAGGCCTCCGTGCAGGCGCTGCAGGTGCGACGTCCCGGGCGCCATGTAGAGCGCATCGCCGTTGCCGAGAAGGCGGTCGGCACCGACGGTGTCCAGGATGGTCCGCGAATCCGGACGCGACGTGACCTGGAACGAAATGCGCGACGGGAAGTTCGCCTTGATCAGTCCGGTGATGACGTCCACCGAGGGTCGCTGCGTCGCGACGATGAGGTGGATGCCGGCTGCGCGCGCTTTTTGCGCAAGCCGGGTGATCGCGGATTCGACTTCGCGGCCGACCGTCATCATCAGGTCGGCCAGCTCGTCGATGATGACGAGGATGCGCGGCAGGTGTTCGTGCCGCAGCGCCGGAATTTCCGGCGCTGCATCCGCGACTGCCTCGCCTTCACCCTCCGCATCGGATTCGGATTCGGTCGCAGCAGCCTTCGCCACCGGTTTCGCACGGCCGGCTTCGGCCGCTGCGGCGGCGGCCTCCTCGGCGATGCGGCGGTTGTAGTCGTCGAGGCTGCGGACTTTCTTGTCCTTCATCAGCTCGAAGCGCCGGTCCATCTCGCGCATCACGTTGGCCAGCGCGGCCGCGGCCTTCTTGACGTCGGTGACGACCGGCACGAGCAGGTGCGGAATCCCTTCGTACAGCGACAGCTCGAGCATCTTCGGGTCGATCATGATGAAGCGCACGTCGTTCGGCGTGGCCTTGTACAGGATCGACAGGATGTACGTATTGAGCGCGACCGACTTTCCGGTGCCGGTGGCGCCGGCCATCAGAAGGTGCGGCATCTTGGCGAGGTCTGCGTAAACGGCGCGTCCGGTCGTGTCGCGGCCGAGAGCGAGCGCAAGAGGCGAGCGATGGTCGCGGAACTCGGCCGCGTCCACGAGGTCGCGCAGACCGACGACGGCGCGGTTCTTGTTCGAGACCTCGATGCCGACGCAGTTCTTGCCGGGAATCGGCGCGACGATGCGAACGCCGTGCGCGCGAAGCGCCATCGTCAGGTCGTCGCAGAGATTGACGACGCGGCTGACCTTGACGCCGGCTTCCGGCTCGAACTCGTAGGTGGTGATGACGGGCCCGGGCCGCACTGCCGTGACGCGGCCGCCGACCCCGAACGTCGCGAGCTTCTGCTCGAGGATCGCCGAGCTGTCGACCAGCGCTTTCTCGTCGACGTACTCGCCGCGGTCGTCGTGCTTGCCGAGCAGGCTCGAGGCCGGGATGCGGAAGTTGCCCGACAGGTTGCCGAAGGAGAACTCGGCCTGGGTGGCTTCGCGGGACTTGGCTTTTTCGCGAGCCTTCGGGCGCAGCACTTCGATGATCGGCGAGCCGCGGCGCGCAGGCTTTGCAGGAGCCTCGTCCTCGTCGACTTCGTCGTCGTCTTCGTCCGCGCGTGCCCGCTGCCGCACGATTCGCGGCTCGACGACGGCGACCTGCCTGCGCCGCAGGAACGACGGCAGCGGCAGCCGCAGCCGCAACCGAGGCCGCAGCGAAGGAAGATGGAGCTTCTCGACGATCGAACGGAAAAAGTCGCGCAGCGCTTGGCGCGCCGTCTCGAACGCCTGGTCGATGGCCATCGCCAGGCGCCGGATGAGCTCCGACAGCGCGTGCCCCGTGATCATCATGAAGTCGAGAAGGAACAGGGAGACCAGCAGCACCACCGAGCCGCCGCGGCCGATGCCCTGCAGCATCAGCGTGGCAAGGAAGCCGCCGACCCAGCCTCCGGCCGCCTCCGGCTCTGCGTAGGGGCGGTAGACACCGAGGGTGATCGAGACGAGGAAGAGGAGGAACACCGCGCCGACCCAGCGAACCGGCGTCAGGCGCATCTTGCGGCTGAGGAACAGCGAGGCGCCGGCCGCGCCGAGGGCGCCGGGGAACACGAAGGCTCCGTAGCCGAAGCCCTGCACGAGGATGTCGGCCAGCGTGAATCCGAGAAGGCCGCCGTGGTTCACACCCGGCGATTCGGGGACGTAGGAAAGCAGGCAGACGGCGAGGAACGCCGCCATGGCCGACGCGACGATCGCCTCGACTTCCTGGATCAGCCTCGAAGGATCCTTGCTGCTTGCGCCCGGCCTAGCTACCGACCCCACGCCACACACTCCACTCCAGCGTCAGACTGCCGACCATCCGGCAGTATATCGCAAAGACCCTCAGGCTGCCCCTCGGCGAGGTGCCCGTCGCTCGAGACGGGAAGAAATTCGGTCCGTCCCTGGATGACACCCAGGATCAGAGCTTGCCAGACTGTCCGCACCCGCCGCCTACCTCCACTGCCAGCGCGCAATGGTAACCGCGCCGGGGGCGGGCCTCAACTGACGGGGCTGCGCAGGCCAGGGCCGATCAGGGCGGAGCCGCGGCGGCAGGCTGGTCCGGCACGTCCTCGGGAATCGAGTAGTCGACCATGGAGACGACCGACTCCATGCGGCGGAACTCGACGGTATCGCGGACCCCGTCGACGTCGAGAACCATGTAGGCCGGGTAGTTCACCGCAGGGTCGACCTTGGTTTCGTCGTCGGGGGCCGTGCTCCAGCGGCGGACGATGCTCAGGCTCTCCGAGCTGATCACGGTGCCGTCCTTGCGCCTCACTTCCATCGTCGGTTTTCCGAACGTGTAGAGGATCAGCCGGGCGACGACGTCGCTGCGCGAGAGTGGCGGCGCCAGGTGCACCCAGTGCGGCAGGCGCGAAGAGTCGGCGACGGTGAAATTCGATTCGACGAAAAAGACCGACCGCGGGTCGCAGGAGGCCAGTCCGGCCAGCACTGCGACCGCGATCGCGACTTTTCCTATCGCCTCTTTCATTGCTTCGCGCCTGCGCACTGGTCGATCTTTCGCGTCATCAGGCGATTGGCCACGCACAGCTCCACCTGCAGGTTGCAGATCGACTTGCACGGACCAAGCAGGTTTCCCATCGGAAGGAAGCTCGTCTGGTTGCAGCGGTATTTTTCGTAGCAGCGATCGTGCTCTTCGCAGCAGCGTACCAGCACCGGATCCCAGTTGAAGACGTCCGCCGGATGCGTGCAGACGCCGTCCTGGAGCTGGAACGGAAGCGGAAGGCCGTCGCCGTTCGGCGGCCACCAGAGCTGGCGGCCGGTCGGATCGACCTGGCGCAGCGGGCTGCTTTGCGCGTACGCGTACGTGTCGATGCCGCCGTCGAGCCCGGCGGGATCGCTCTCGATGTAACGGCCGAGCGTCGGATCGTAGTCCCTGTTCCAGTTCTGGCTGAGAGCAGCGCCTGCGTCCCACTGCTGCCCCGGGAAGCGAAGCGGCAGCGCAATCGAGCCCGAAACCGAGACTTCTTCGCCGAAAGGATCGAACTGTCCGTCCCAGACGAGCGCCTGGTCTGCGCCGGTGATTTTCTGCGGGCGGCCGAGGTGGTCGGTGTGCACGAACAGAAGCCCGTCCGCGTCTTGCCCGTCGACCAGCGCGAGCGGGACGTCGCCGAGCCAGATGTACTCGCGAACGAGCGCCGCATCGCCGTCGGTCGTGTCGTATTCGGCCAGCAGGTGACCGGCGATGTCGTAGACGTATTCGCGTGACGAAGTCTGAATGAGACCGCCCAGGCGATCCTGGCTCGTTTCTGCAACGCGGTGGCCATCCGCATCGTACTGGTAGGAGCGCGAAGCCATCGGTCCGGAATCTGCAGCGACCGAGGCGAGGCGGCCGTCGGCGCGATACGTCGAGCTCACGAGCACGTTGCCACGAGTGTCCGACTGTACGGATCCGTCGGCCGTGTAGCCGAACGCCCGAAGACTCGTTGCCGTGGTCACGCTCGCAAGGCGGTTGCTCGAAGACGGGTACCAGTACGACTCGTCGATGAGAGATCCGCGGTCCACCGTGCGGTGCACGCGGTTGCCGTCCGCGTCGTACGCGTAGTCGATGTGACCGTAGGCTCCATCCGCATGCCCCAGACGACCGAGCGAGTCGTAGCGCAATGCCTGCGACCGCGACGCGTCGAGGTTGTCGCTGATCGTGACCGGGTTCGCCGACGCATCATAGCCGAGCGAAAGGTCCTGGATTGCGGCTCCGGTCTCGCTGGAGACCGACATCTGCGCGAGACGCCCGTCGAGGTCGTAGCCGTAGCGAAGCACCAGACCGTTGCCGTAACGAAGACCGGCCAGGCCGGAAAGCTGGGGAGATCCGGGCATGGGCGCTGCGCCAAGCGCAGCGCCGGCGTCGGCGTCGGCGTCGGCGTCGGCGTCGGCGTCGGGAAAATACGCCAGCCAGTCGATGTCGGAGACCACCGTCTGCGGGGCCGACTCAGCGTTGTCGCGCGTCTGCACGCCCGCGATGCGTCCGGAAGCATCCCGTTCGAAGCTGACGATGCGGCCGGAAGGATACGCGACCGCCGAAATCCGGCCGGCTCGGTCGTAGTCGTACGCTGTCGCGTAGACTCGCGAGCCGTCGGTGCGCGAGACACCGACCAGCCGCCCGAGTGCATTCCAGGTAAGCGACGTCGTTCCCGACGCGTCGCGAACTGCCGTCAGGCGCCCGACTCCGAAATTTCCGCTGTCGGCGGAATCGTACGAGTACGAAATGTTTGCAGAAGAGTCCGACGCGAATGACCTGGACAGAATGCGGCCGAGCGCATCGTACGTGAACGAGGTCGTCACACCGCGAGCATCGGTGCTCGCCGTGGCCAGCCCGAGCTCGTTGCGAACGTAGTCGGTGACGCCGGTATCGGGGCTGCCGCGACGGATGAGCTCGCCGAATCCATCGACGACGTAGCTCGTCGCCAGGCCGCGCGCGTCGGTGACCGCCGTCGTGTCGTCGCGGGGGTCGTACCCGATCGTCGTGCGACCGGACGCAGGATCCGTCACCTGCACGAGGCGCCCGAGCCGGTCGAACGCGAACTGGAACAGGTACGAGCGCGGATCGCTTACGCTGACGACCTCGTCGTCCCTGTCATAGGCGAACGTGGTCTGCGCAGTATCCGCGCCGATCTCGCGGCGCAGCCTGGCCAGCTCGTCGTAAATGCGGGAGCGGCTCTCGACGATGGCTCCCGAGCGGGATTGGACGTTCACCGACGTCGGCTCCGAGGCCGCATTGTACGTGTATTCGATCGTTTCCCCGTCGCCGTTCGTCATCGAAACGACCCTGCGGGCATCATCGTATGCATATTCGAGATAGCTCCCGTCGCCGCGGGTGAGACGGAGGACGTCTCCGGCCCCGTCGTAGTCGATCCGGGTCGTCTCCTCGTCCGGTCCCGGGTTGTGCAGCAGCGACGCAAGGCGACCGTCGCCGTCGTAGCCGACCTCCGTGGCCACGCCGTCCGCATCGACGATCCGCGTCGGCTGGCCGCGTCCGTTGACGGCGGCAATCGTCGTGGCCTCGCCGAGGGCGTTGGTCACACGCGCGAGGTATCCGCTGTCATCGTAATCGTACGTGACGACGTCGACCGGTCCCGGCAGCGGTCCATCCACAGTGTGCAGCAAGCCGCCGGTCGTGTAGCCGTACGTCCAGGTGCGCGTCCTTGCGCCGGTCACGTACGGCACCGTGATCGAAGTCGTGTCGGTGAGCGTAACGGAATGCAGCAGTCCGCCGTCGTACGCGTAGGTCTTCGTCAGCCCGGGACGGGACACCGAAAGCGGCACATCCATCGTCGGATGCCAGGCGATCGACGTCGTGCGCTGGTCGGAAGTGCCCGTCGCTTCGGTGATGGTCAGCGGACGACCGCGCCCGTCGCGCGTGTAGCTGGTGACGCGCCCTTCCTGGTCGGTGGTCGACGAGAGGAAACCCGTGGCAGCACCGGTCGTGAAGTAGGCGATCGATTGCACGTCGGCCGGACAGCTCGCGGTGGCCTGGCCGTCGATGCCGACCAGGCGCGTCGTCCACTTGTCGGCGTAGCGGTAGACGGCGCTTCGCCCGAGGGGATTGGTGACGGTGCGGGTCGGCGGATTGGCCCCGTCGGCCGAGTACGAGACGCGAAAACGGTCGGAGCCGCCGGCACGCTCGCTCGAGACGGCCTTTCCGCTGGAATCGTACGCGAAATTCCACGCCCTCACGCCGCGCCCGTCGGTGATCCCGGTGACGAAGGTCGGGAAGTCGGCATTTTCGTGGTGATACGTGGTCGAATCGACGACGGCGCCCGCGACGTCGATGCGCTCGACGCGCGCCAGCACGTCGGGCGTCGAGAACGGATCCTGCGCGGCCTGCGATGCGTACGAGTAGCGCAGCGTCGTGCCGTCGGGCAGCCCGACGAGCGAGATCGCCTCGGCGACCGCGGGCAGCCCGATGGCGCCGAGCCGCGCTGCCGCGTCCTGCCACACCCACGTAAACATCAGCGTACGGCCGAAGGTGTCGCTGATCGATGCGAGCTGCTGGGTGCCGGCATCGTAGTGAAAGCTCCAGCGGTAACCGCTTCGCGTCGTGCGCGCAGTGGGACGCGCGACATTGTAGAGCGGAGGCTTCGCACCGGTCGCGTTGTACGACTCGAGATCCCACGTCGTGCCGTCGGGATCGATGAGTTGCCAGTGCGTCTGCGTCTGCGCAACAGCCGAAAGGTTCGACGGCCAGGCGCCGACGAAGGAGAGGCGCATGCTGCTGAACGGAATGCCGGCCTGGAACAGCGGGTCCATGCTTCCGCTGGAGGATCGCATGAAATCGTACGCCGAGCCGTCGTTCCAGTGCCACGTCACGTACGGCGCCGATGCAGAAAAATCGCTCGCGATGTGCAGCTCCGGCATGAACTCGAAGCGCCACCCCGCGCCTGCGCCTTTCGGTGGTGCGGCAGCGACGCGGGCTTCGCCGGCGGCAGTGCTGCGGTACAGGCGGCGCACCCTCATCAGGCCGTCGGCGGTCTCGAAGTCGCCGGCCTGCAGGAGCTTGGACCCGGTCAGCAGGTCGATGGGATTCGGCGTCGTCGCGTTGACGAGTGCTCCGGACGGTTTCTCGCACTGGGGCCTTTCGCGGCGGTTGCCGTCGTAAAGACACTGGAAATACGGCTTTCGCGTGTAGCCGCCGCCGTTATAGCAGTCCCACGTCACCTGCTGGCCGGTCGTGAGCGCGTCGGTCCAGCGGCAGTTCTGGATGTACCACTTGTCGCTCGGATAGACGCCGGCAAACCTTCCGCCGCAGTCGGCGGCCGCGGCGACGCACGCGGCCTCGACACTGGCGTTGGCCGGCAGCGTGTACGAGCTGTGACAACCGGGGGCACGCCACTGACCAGTCGACGAATTGGCGGCCTGCGTACACGTCGCACCCCAAGGGAAGGAAAAGATCGCCGCCGCCAGAAAAGGAAACGCTGCAGACTTCCGCGCCATGAGCCCACCTCCGCGCGCGGTCGCCGTGCCCCTGCACACGAGCGTGCGAAGAGCGGCGACCGGCGATTGCGGGTGTGGGCCCGCCGGCACCGGCGATCAACGACATGGAAGTCAGGCGATCGGGATCAGGACGCGAATATCACATCACAGGAAATGCGCGCGCCGCGAAGCAGCGCAGCGCCGGCGTCAGAGCTCGACGACGTAGGGAACGACCACCGGCCTCGACCCGAACGTGCGCCGGAAATAGCGCCGCACCGCCAGGCGCACTTCCTCGTTGAGCGCATCGAGGTCGCGCACGGCCGCCTTCGGCATCGCGGTGATCGAATCGACGACCGCGCGGCGCAGCGGCTCGACGTCGGGCTCGACGTCTTCGCCGCTCGTGACGACGCCTCGCATCAGGAACTCGGGCCCGGAAAGGATCAGGCCGCTCTGCTGCGCCACGGCGAGCACGGCCAGCACCATGCCGTCGCGCGCGATGTTGCGCCGGTCGCGCATGACGCTCTCGTCGTCGATGCCGATTACTCCGCCGTCGATCAGCACGCGGCCGACCGTCACCGTTTCGTTTCGCAGATGGCCGTCCGCGCCGATCTCGAGCACGTCGCCGTCGGTCATCAGAACGGTCTTGTCTTCGGCCACCCCCGTTTCCACGGCCAGGCGCGCGTGGTGGACGAGGTTGCGGTACTCGCCGTGCAGCGGAACGAAATATTCCGGCCTGACCAGCTCGAGCATCGTCTTCAGCTCTTCGCGGCACGCGTGGCCTGACACGTGCGCGCGCTGGAAGCGCGGATAGTAGACTTCGCAGCCGAGGCGGTAGAGCTGGTCGATCACGGCGCCGATCGGCCTTTCGTTGCCCGGGATGACCTTGGACGAGAAGATCACCGCATCGTCCGGCCCCGGGACGACGCCCGGCATGTTGCCGAACGCGATGCGCGAAAGCGCCGAACGCGGCTCGCCCTGGGAGCCCGTCAGCAGGTAGCAGACCTCGTGCGGCTTCATGCGCTGGGCGTCGCGCGGGTCGACGAGCAGGTCGCCGGGAATGCCGAGGTGGCCGATCGCGTTGGCCAGCGACGTGTTCGCTTCCATGCGCCGGCCGAGGATCACGATCTTCCTGCCGAACTGGTGGGCCAGCGACATGATGGCGGCGATGCGATGGATGTGCGACGCGAACGTCGCGACGAAGACGCGGCCGCTGGTGGCCGCGAACATCGGCTCCATCATGCCGCGCACCAGGCGCTCGGAGCCGCTGTGGCCTTCTTTCTCGATGTTGGTCGAGTCGCTCATCAGCACCTTGACGCCTTCATCGCCAAGAGCGCGGAAGCGTTCGGATGCGAAAGCGCGGCCGTCGATCGGTGTCTGGTCGATCTTGAAGTCGCCGCTGTGCACGACGGTCTCGCCGCCGGTGCGCACCGCCAGCGCCACCGCATCGACGATGCTGTGGGTGACCGGGATCGCCTCGATTTCCATCGCGCCGATCGAGAAACGCTCGCCGTCGCCGAAGATCTCGATCGGGCGGCCGGCAAGGCGCGAGTGGTCGATCAGCCGCTCCTTCAGGAGGCCGGCAGTAAAACGGGTCGCGTACACCGGCACGTCGAACTCGCTCCAGACGTACGGCAGCGCGCCGAGATGATCCTCGTGCCCGTGCGTCAGCACGAAGCCGCGGAAACGGTCGCCGAGCTCGCGAAGATAAGTGATGTCGGGGATGATCAGGTCGATGCCGAGGTGCTGGGCATCGGGGAACATCACGCCGCAGTCGATCGCGATGGCGTCGGCGCCGCGCTCGACGACCATGCAGTTGAGGCCGAACTCGCCGAGACCGCCGAGGGGAACGAGGCGAAGAGGAGGCTGGCTGGCCATCGCGGCGCCTTCGTCTCCGTCAGGCGCTCAGCGCGACGCGCGCCGGGGCTTCTTCGGCAACCGGTCCCTCGAGCTCCATCAGCATGTCTTCGAGCTGGCGGCGCACGCGATCGGTGAGCGCGGCGCGGTCGTCTTCGGTCATGCCGGTGGTATCGATGGGATTTCCAAAGCACACGTGGATGGTGCCAGGTGTCGAGATCACCGAATGATTGGCGATGCAACGCTCGGAGCCGGAAACCGCCATCGGCAGCACCCAGAGTTTGGACGAGATCGCGAAAGCGGCTGCGCCTTTCTTGAACGGCAGCATCTGTCGCGTCGACGAGCGGTGCCCTTCGGGAAAGAAACAGATCAGCGCGTCGCGATCGCTCGCGTGACGGCCGAGCGCCTTGACGGCGGAGGAATGATCGCCGCGATCGATGAAGATCTGCCCGGTGAGCTCGAGAGCCTTGCCCAGGATCGGCACCCGGCGCAGCTCCTTCTTGGCGACCCAGCGCGTGACGCGCGGAAGGACGGCGACCCCCATCGCGACCGGATCGAGCTGGCTCCTGTGGTTGGCCATCACGACGTAGGTGCGGTTGGGGTCGAGGTTCTCCTGCCCCGTCACGACGAGCGTGACGCCGAAGATCTTGAGGATGCCGTTGATCCAGATTTCGGCGACGGGCCAGTACGCAAGAGTGCCCGGCTTTGCCAGGACCGCCAGCGACATCGCGATCAGCATCACCGCGCTGAACGCGAAGAACGCAAGCAGCCGCAGGTAGGCGACGAGGAGACTCAAGGTTGATCTGCGACGCCCGCGTCCGTTGCCGTGACTCGAACGCACAGGATTGCTGCGAGTACGTGCGAAGCGCCGCGAGTCAGCACTTCGGTGTCATTGACTCGGTCCGGGGGCGGACCTAGCCTCGCCGCCAGCATTTCCGGTCGCCACATCGGGCGCTCGCAAGAGGACACCATGGCTTCACTTAACAAGGTAATGGTCCTTGGCAATCTTGGACAGGACCCCGAGTTGCGCAACACCACCAGCGGCAAGGCCGTGACTACGCTGCGCGTGGCCACCACCGACTCCTGGAACGACGCCAACGGCCAGCGCCAGGAGCGCACCGAGTGGCACACCATCGTCGTGTGGGGCCGCCAGGCAGAAAACTGCAAGCAATACCTCGCCAAAGGCCGCCAGGTCTTCGTCGAAGGCCGCCTCCAGACCCGCAAATGGCAGGACAAGGAAGGCCACGACCGCTATTCGACCGAGATCGTCGCCGACCGCGTCCAGTTCGTCGGCGGTGCCGGCGGCGCTGCCGGTGCCGGTGCCGGTGCGGGTACGGGAGCCGGCCGCAGCCGGGGTGACGAAGATTACTCCGGTCCCTCCTCGGGCCCACCGGCCGACGACGACATCCCGTTCTGAACGGGGGGCGGCTGCGCCGGGTGCGTGGCCGCCGACTCCAGCCTGCTAGGCCCACCCGTTCTCCGCGAACGACCAGTACCCGCTGCGCCCGACGACGACGTGGTCGAGCACCGGAATTCCCATCAGCTCGCCCGCGTGCCGCAGCCTCACCGTGATGCGACGGTCTTCCTGGCTCGGCGTCGGATCGCCGCTCGGATGGTTGTGCACGAACAGCACCGCGGCGGCGGCCTCGCGCACGGCACTGCGAAACGCTTCGCGAGGATGCACGACGGATGAGCCCAGCGATCCTTGGGACACGCGCGTCTTGGCGATCACGCGATTGCGGCCGTCGACGAGCACGGCGAAGAAGCTCTCGCGCTTGTCGTCCGACAGCAGCGGGCCGAAGTGCGCGTACACCGCGGATGCCGAGCAGAGCACCGCGCCGGCGTCGAGCCTGTCGGCACGGACGCGGCGCGAGAGCTCGGCAATCGCGACGATGGTCGCAGCCCGCGCGCGGCCGACTCCCGGAAGAGACGCAAGCTCGGCGACCGACGCGCTGAGCACGCCGCGCAGGTCGCCGAAGGTCGCCAACACGTTCCGGGCGATAGTGAGCGCGGTTCCGGCTCCCGGGTGTCCCGTGCCGAAGATCACGGCGAGCGCTTCGCCGTCGCTGAGCACGCTTGGGCCGAGGGCGAGCAGGCGCTCGCGCGGGCGCTCGGTCTCCGGCCACGTGGCGGGCGAGCTGTCGTGGGATCGCAGGGCTTGGGTGGAATCGCTGCGCGCCGGCGTCGATTTCATGCGGGCAGCCTATCGATTGCGCGTCATCCGGTCAGCGACCAGGCTGTAATGATCGCGCGGCGCTACTTCTCGCGCTTCGTCGCCCTCTCGAGCATGTCGTGGATGAACGTCTGGTAAGGCTTGCCACGCTTGGCCGCCATCTGTCGAAGCTTGAACAGCACGTCCGGCGCGATGCGGATCGCGATCATGTGCTTGACGTTGCCGGATTGCGGACGGCCTGGGCCACTGACGCGCCGGGCACGCGCGAGCTCCTCGTCGGTCATTTCGGGAATATCAGAGAAATCGATCTCGGAATCGGGAGTAGGCCGCCTTTTCCTTGCGGCTGGCGCGACGCGCGCTGATGATGCGGATTGCTTCTTGGCCATCGGGCAACCTCCTGATCGTATACACCACGAGCAACACCCTTCCGCTGCCGGAAATTCCAAGGCGCTGATTCCGAGACTCCGATGGCGACGAATGCGCGATGTCATCCGCATCGAGCGCTTTCATATCCGCGAAGACAGTCGACGCCTCTTCGAAGGACACGCCGTGCTTCGCCAGGTCGGCCAGCCCCTTGGCCGAATCCCAGACGAATTCTCGTATATACGCTAATTCCCGCACCGTCAATGCCGGGCCCTGCCGTTCGGGCAGGATCGCTCCCCGCGCGCCGCGCTGTCATTGACGGAAGTGTGTTTTTGCGAGCCCGGGCCGGCTCACGAGCGACGACGCGCGCCTACTCGTCTTCGCGCCGGAAGTCCCCGCTCTTGCCGCCGCTCTTTGCGACCAGGCGCACGTCGGTCAGCACCATCGACTTGTCGACTGCCTTGCACATGTCGTAGACGGTCAGGCCCGCGACGGCCACGGCCGTCATCGCTTCCATCTCGGCGCCGGTGCGCGCCGTAACCGACACGCGCGCCTCGACCTCGAGCACTCCGGCCTCGCGACCTTCGGCGAACGAGATCTCCACCGACGTCAGCGGCAATGGATGGCACAGCGGAATCAGCGACGGAGTCTGCTTGGCCGCCATGATGCCGGCCGTGCGCGCGACGGCGAGGACGTCGCCTTTCGGAAGGTCGCCCTGCAGGATCCGCGCGAGCGTTTCGGGGCTGGTTCGAAGCCGCGCACGCGCGACGGCGCGGCGTTCGGTGACGTCCTTCGCACCGACGTCGACCATGCGGGCGCGCCCCTTTTCGTCGAGATGGGTCAGCTCGGATTTCGACTTCGGTTGCATGGCTGGCGGGGAGTTCTTATATCCGGCGCCGTCATGACCAGCGAACACCACAAAGTCCTGATCCTCGGCTCCGGCCCAGCCGGCCTCACGGCGGCCCTGTACGCTGCGCGCGCCAACCTGGCTCCCCTGGTCGTCGAAGGCACCCAGCCCGGCGGCCAGCTCACGATCACGACCGAGGTCGAGAACTTCCCCGGATATCCCGAGGGCGTGATGGGACCGGAGATGATGGTGCAGTTTCGCGAGCAGGCCGCGCGTTTCGGCACGAAGTTCGCGACCGGCGACATCGAAAGCGTCGATTTTTCGAAAAGCCCGTTCACGCTGAAATCGGCCGACCACGCGTTCACGTGCGATGCGCTGATCGTTTCCACAGGCGCCACCGCTCGCCTTCTCGGCCTTCCGTCCGAGCAGACGCTGATGGGACACGGCGTGTCGGCGTGCGCCACCTGCGACGGCTTCTTCTTTCGCGGAAAGAAAGTCCTCGTCGTCGGCGGCGGCGACTCGGCAATGGAAGAAGCGGGGTTTCTCACGAAGTTCGCGAGCTCGGTCACCATCGTGCACCGGCGCGAAGAGTTCCGTGCATCCAAGATCATGCTCGATCGGGCCCACGCCAATCCGAAGATCGACTTCCTGCTCGACCACACGATCGACGAGATCCTCGGTGAAGCGGCAGCCGGCGGCGTCACCGGCGCGCGTCTTCGCAACACGAAGACCGGCGCGACCTCCACCGTCGCCTGCGACGGCGTGTTCATGGCGATCGGCCACGTACCGAACACGAAGATCTTCGAACGCAAGATCGAGCTCGACGACAAGGGCTACATCGTGACGCGAGCGGGCAGCACCTACACCAGCGTGGACGGCGTGTTCGCGTGCGGCGACGTGCAGGACTCGATCTACCGCCAGGCGGTCACCGCGGCCGGCAGCGGCTGCATGGCCGCCATCGACGCCGAGCGCTGGCTCGAGGCGGGGCACCACCACGGCTGAGCGCGTGCCTGCTGGCGCCTGACCGCGGGCCGGCCATGGCCAACCGCGACCCGCTGGTGGCCAACCGCGACCCGCTGGTGGCCAGCCGCGACCCGTTCGTGGCCGACGGCCGTCCGCTCGCTCGCGATTCGTTCGGCGCAAGCGGCCTGCTAAATTCTGCCGCCATGCCACGCATCGGACGCTACGAAAACCCCTACCTCACCGTCGAGTTTCACCGCGAGCCGCCGGTCGGCTCCTCGTCTCTGGTGCTGAGCCTCGTAAGCGAGGACCGCGCCAACAGCCACGGCGTGCTGTGGCTCCCGCCCGGACCGCGACCCCGCACCGTGCTCACGGTGATGCACCCGCGCGCCGACTTTCATCGCCACTACGTCGTGCCGTCGCTTCTCGAAGCCGGCTACGCCGTGTTCACGCAGAACAGCCGCTGGGTCGGCAACGACTCCATGCTGATCCACGAGACCGTGCTCTTCGACGTCGCCGCAGGCATGAAGACTCTGCGCCAGATCGGCTTCGAGAACGTCATCCCCGTCGGCAACAGCGGCGGCGGATCCCTTTACACGTTCTATATCTCCCAGGCGCACACGGCGCCGGAGATGCGGATCACGCAAACACCGGCGGGAGAACCCGTCGGCCTCGACCGGCTCACGATGCCGCCGGTCGATGCGATGGTCTACCTTGCGGCGCATCCCGGCGAAGGCCTGTTCCTGCTCGAAGCGATCGATCCGTCGGTGGTCGACGAGAACGACCCTGTAGCCTGCGACTCGCGCATCGACATGTTCGACCAGGCAAACGGCTTTCGTCCCGCGCCCGAAGCAAGCAGCTACGATGCGTCCTTCGTCGCACGCTACCGCGATGGGCAAAGAGCGCGCGTCGAGCGCATCGACAACCACGCACGCGCCCTGGTCGCGCGGCGCCGCGATGCGCGCCGGCGTGCGATGGAGCATCCGTCCGAAGCAACGCCGTGGCGCGAGGCCATCGCCGTGCAGTTCCTGCGCATCTACCGCACCGAGGCCGATCCGCGCTACGTCGATCCGTCGCTCGACCCGTCCAATCGCGACTACGGCTCGCTGTGGACGCATCGCCCCGACCTGTTCAATTACGGCCCTTTCGGCTTCGCGCGCATGGTCACTCCCGAAGCATGGCTGTCGACCTGGTCGGGAATCTCGTCGAACGCGGCGATCCCGCTGCGCGGCTCGATGGTCGCAGTGCCTTCGATCGTCGTCAGCTACACGGGGGATAACGGCGTCTATCGCGAGGACGCACGAACGATCTTCGACAGCCTCGGCTCGCCCGACAAGCGACTGGTCGAAGTCGACGGCGACCACTACGGGTTCCCGCTGGCCGGCACGGCCGAATGGGGCCGCGACCGCGCGACCGCCGAGATCGTCCAGTGGCTGCGCGAGAAGGGCTTCTGACAAGCGACTCCGGCGGCCCGGCGGCAATGCCGCCGGCGCGGCGCGCGAAGAAGGCCGGCATGCGCCTGGTGGTGCGCATCGCACCGCTCGTCTATCGAGTGTGGATGCGCACGGTGGCAGCCACCTCGCGAGTCGATGAGGCCGCCGCACACGAGCTCGACCGGCGGCGTCGAAGCGGCGAGCGCATCGTGCTCGTGATGATGCATCAGGACGTGTTCGTCGCGCCGTGGTTCCTGCGCGGCATCGGCGTCTGCGGCCTGGCGAGCACCGGCGACGCCGGCGACATCATCGACGCAGTCATGCGCAGTCTCGGTCACTGCAATGTGCGCGGAGGCACCAGCGGCCGCGAGAGTCGCCACCGCCCTCTCGGCGCCCTTCGGGAAATGATCCGCTACGGCCGCAGCCGCGCACGCGAAGGCTTCGTGATCGCGATCACGCCCGACGGATCGATCGGCCCCGCCGGCGCCTGCAAGCCTGGTTTTGCGCTCGTCGCGCTCGAGACCCGCGCGTCGGTCTGGTGCATCAAGATCCATGCCGCACCGGCAATCCTCGCACCGACCTGGGATCGCACGACCATCGCGCTGCCGTTCGGGCGTGTGTGGGCAAGGATGGAAGGTCCGATCGAGGTCCCTGAGGGAGCCGACGCCGCCGCCCTCGAACGAGTCCGCATCGAGGCCGAGAGCGCACTCCACCGCCTGCATGCCCGCGTTTTCGAAGAAGAAGGTCGCGCCGCAACGCCGCGGCTCGAGCGCCATGCGCGCCCGCCCGGGGCCGCCCCCGTCAGCGATCTTGAGTCGGCGCGCGCGCCGGAGTAGCGCTGGGCGCTCGTACTCGAGGCCGCGGCGGCGCCGGCCTGCACACGCGAGGTCGCCGCAAGGCGACCAGACCGCGCAAGGTCGCCGCGAGGCGACCAGACCGCGCGAGGTCGCCGCGAGGCGACCGGACCGTGCGAGGTCGCCGCGAGGCGACCGGACCAGAAGGAGAAACGGATGGCGCTCCAGTATTATCGAACGTTCGTGTACGACAACTCGCGCTGGGACGGATTCGAGTTCCGGGAAGGCGACATCGTCATCAGCACGCCGCCGAAAGCGGGCACGACGTGGACGCAGCGCATCTGCGCGGCGCTGGTGTTCGGCACCGCCGAGCTCGAGCAGCCGCTCAGCCGCCTCTCGCCGTGGCTCGACATGCTGACGCGCTCGCGCGACGACGTATTCGCGCTGCTGGCATCGCAGACACATCGCCGCTTCATCAAGACGCACACTCCGCTGGACGGCCTGCCCTGGGACGAGCGCGTCACCTACATCTGCGTCGGGCGTGATCCGCGCGACATTGCTTGCTCCTGGGACAACCACACCGACAACCTCGACGTCGAGAGATTCCTGAAAGTCCGCGAGCAGGCCACCGGCAGCAACGCGGACATCCAGGGCATCGTCGACAACGGCATGCCGGAGAAGCCGCCGACGCCGCAGGAGCGCTTCTGGATGTGGGCCGACGATGCGACGCCCGTCAACGAGACGCCGACGTCGCTGGCGAACGTGTTCAACCACCTCGCGACGTTCTGGAAAGAGCGCTCACGGCCGAACGTCGTCCTGCTGCACTACGACGACATGAAGCGCGACCTGGACGGGCAGATGCGAATGCTCGCGCGGCGCCTGGCGATCACGATTCCCGAGGAGCGCTGGCCCGAGCTGGTCGAGGCGGCGACTTTCGAGCGCATGAAGAAGGACGCCGACAAGACGGCGCCGAACACGAGCGAGGCGATCTGGCAGAGCAACGAGAATTTCTTCCACAGGGGAACCAGCGGCCAGTGGCGCGAATTCCTCGCCGGCGACGACCGCGAGCGCTATGCGACACGCGTCCGCGAAATCGCCGACGCGGAGCTGGCGCACTGGGCCCACCACGAACGACTGTTCTGAACCGAGTCGAGATTGCGGTAATTGCCCGAGCTTGCGAAGGAGCATCCGACCATGACGCAGTACGCATACGACCACCTGACGTTTCTCGACAATTCCTTCCTCATCCTGGAGAGGGAAAACACGCCGATGCACATCGCCGGCACGGCCACTTACGACGCCGCGCCGCTGACGAAGGAAGACGGCAGCATCGACATCGAGCGCATCCGCGCCTACATCGACTCGCGCATGCACCTGATCCCGCGCTACCGCCAGGTGCTGCAGTCGAGCTGGTTCCACAGTGCGCCGATCTGGGTGGACTACACGCACTTCAACATCCACTACCACGTGCGCCACACCGCCCTTCCGAGGCCCGGCGACGAGCGCCAGCTCAAGCGCCTGGCCGCGCGCATCATGTCCCAGCACCTCGACCGCTCGAAGCCGCTCTGGGAGATCTGGGTCGTCGAAGGCCTCGACGACGGCAAGCGCGTCGCGATGATCAGCAAGATCCATCACTGCATGGTCGACGGCGTCTCCAGTGTCGATCTCCTGAACGTGCTGCTCACGCCGCAGCCGATCGACGATTTCCCCGAGGCCCAGCAGTTCCTGCCGCGCCCCGCTCCGAGCGAGCTCGACCTCATGCTGGAGACGGCCGGGCAGCTTGCGCGACTGCCGTTCGAGATCGGCAAGAACGTGACGGCCCTGGCCACGCAGATCCAGGACCCGCTGTCGGACGTAAGATCGCGCCTTCGCTCCTTGCGCGAGATGCTCGGAACCGGCTTCGGCACTTCCGATACCCCGCTCAACCAGAATGTCGGGCCGCACCGTCGCTTCGACTGGCTCAAGATGAGCCTCAAGGACATCAAGAACGTCAAGGACCGGCTCGGCGGCACGGTCAACGACATCGTGCTCGCGACCGTCGCGGGCGCCGTGCGCCGCTTCCTCGAAAGGCGGCAGGTGAACTGCGAAATGCTCGACTTCCGCGTCATGGCGCCGGTCAGCGTGCGCGGGGAAAGCGAGCAAGGCGCTCTCGGCAACCGCGTCTCGGGATGGATCGTGCCGATGCCGCTTGGCGAGCGCGATGCCAGGCGTCGCCTCGAGCACATCCGCACGACGACGTCGCACCTGAAGGAAGCCAAGCAGGCCAAGACGGCCGAGATGCTGACGCAGGTCGGCGAATGGACTCCGTCGACGATTCTCTCGCTCGCCTCGCGCATGGCCACGCGCGCGCTGCCGTTCAACCTCGTCGTGACGAACGTGCCGGGGCCGCAGGTGCCGCTGTACATGCTCGGCGCACGCATGCACGACAACTTCGGCTTCGTCCCGCTGATGGACGGCCTGTGCCTCGGCATCGTGCTGTTCAGCTATGCCGGATCGCTGTGCTGGGGATTCACGTGCGACTGGGATCTGCTGCCCGACCTCCACGATTTCGTGCTCGACATCCAGGAGTCGTTCGAGGACCTGAAGGCGGCGATGCCCCCGGTCGATGATGCCGACATCGCGGTGTCCTTCCCGGAGCCTTCTCCCGCCGAAACCGAGGCCTCAGCCGGGACGAAGGCCTCGCGCAGCAAAAAGCAGCCACCGGGACCGCTCGAAGGACCATCGACGGAAACGCGGCACTGAGTGGTCCCATCCGTCGCCGCCGCAGCGGCCCTTGTCGCGGCGGGCCCCCCGCAGTAATCGGGCAGGAACCGAAGGAGAACTTCGATGCTTCACCGCCTGCCCCCCGACATCGACGCCGACGAGGATGCACGGCGCGGTCTTGCCGCCGCGACGCGCACCGTGTTCCGCAGCTGTTCTCTCTGCGAGGCCGCGTGCGGGCTCGCGTTCGACGTTTCGGGAATGCCGGGCCGCGAGCGCATCGTCTCGATACGGCCCGACCACGACGACGTCTGGTCGAAAGGCTACGTGTGCCCGAAAGGCGTCGCGATGGGCGCCGTCCACCACGACCCGGACCGCCTGCGCACGCCGATGCGCCGCACGCTGTCCGGCGACTTCGAGCCGATTGACTGGGACACCGCGTTCGAAATGGTCGCCTCTCGCCTCGCCGCGATCCGCGCCAGGTACGGCAGCGACGCGATCGCGAGCTACTTCGGCAACCCCGTCACGCACAACCACGGCGCGCTGCTGATGCGCCACGGCTTCCTCAAGTCGATCGGCACACGCAACTCCTACAGCGCAGGCTCCCAGGACACGAGCCCTCGCTTTGCCGCATCGTACTACCTGTACGGCAACTCGCTCGTGATTCCGGTGCCGGACATCGATCGCACCGATTACTTCCTGTGCATCGGCGCCAATCCGTACGTCTCTCAGGGCAGCGCGATGGCCGGCCCCGACGTCAAGAACCGCATGCGTGCGATCCGGCAGCGGGGCGGCAAGGTCGTCGTCGTCGATCCGCGTCGCACCGAAACCGCGCGCGACGCCGACGAGGTGGTGCAGATCCGGCCCGGCGGCGATGCCGCTTTCCTGCTCGCGCTCGTGCGCCTGGTTCTCGATGCCAAGGGCATTCCCGGCGACGTATTGGCGATGCTGGACGGGTGGAAAGAGGTCGGCCAGCGCCTTTCGAAGCTCGACGTCGCCTCTGCCGCGCTCCATGCCGGCGTAGAGGTCGACGTGCTCGAGCGCATCGCCCACGACTTCTCGATCGCGCGAAAGCCTGTGGCGTACACGCGCATCGGCGTCTGCAACAACCGCTACGGCACGCTCGCGACCTGGGCCGGCGACCTGCTCGACATCGTCACGGGGCGCCTCGGCAAGATCGGCGGCGCAATGTTCCCGAGCCCGGCGCTGGATGCAGCCACCCTCGCGCATACGGCCGGCATGGACGGCCACGCGCGCTGGAAGAGCCGCGTCCGCGGGCTGCCCGAGACTGTCGGCGACCTGCCGGCAGCGTGCCTTGCCGAAGAGATCGAGACCGAAGGTAAGGGACAGGTGCGCGCACTCGTGACGTACGCCGGTAATCCGGTGCTGTCGCTGCCGAACGGCCGGCGCGTCAAGGCCGCGATCGAGCGCCTCGACTTCATGGTGTCGATCGACATCTACATCAACGAGACGACGCAGCACGCCGACGTGATCCTGCCGCCGGCGTGGGCGCTGGCCGAGGACCACATCGACACGATCGTGCCGATGATCGCGATGCGCAACGTCGCGCGCTGGTCTGCGCCCGTCGTCGCGAAAACGGAAGACGAGCGTGCCGACTGGGAGATCCTTCACGAGCTGTCGCTGCGACTTGGCGGTGGGCCTTTCGGAATCCCGGCTGTCGATTCGGCGTATCGCGCCGGTCGCCGCTTCGGATGGAACTGGGACCCCACGTCGACGGCCGATCTTCTGCTCCGGCTCGGGCCCCACGGCGATCGCTTCCTGCCGTGGTCGAAAGGCCTCTCGATGGCAAAACTGCGCAAAGCCACGCACGGCATCGACCTCGGCGCGCTCGAGGAAGGCGTCGCGCGCCGCATCTTCCATCGAAACAAGAAGATCCACGTCGGTGCGCCGGTATTCCTCCAGGCTTTCGACGAGTTGCTCGACGAGCTTGCCGGCAGGCCGAACGAGGGCGAGCTGCTGCTGATCGGGAGGCGCGACCTGCGCAGCAACAATTCGTGGATGCACAACGTCCCGGCGATGGTATCGGGCAAGGAGCGCTGCGTGCTCTTCGTCAGCCCGCAGGACGCAAGCCGCATCGGCATCAACGACGGCGACGAAGCGGTGCTCGAAAGCCGCGTCCACCGCGGACCGGTACGCGTGCACGTCAGCGACGAGATGCGTCCCGGTGTCGTGAGCCTGCCGCACGGATGGGGTCACGCGCCGTCTGCCCGATGGCAGCGGGTGGCCGGCGCTCACGCCGGCGTCTCGGCCAACGACTGGACCGACGATGCCGAGGTCGAGGGTATCGTCGGTCAGTCCATTCTGAATGGCGTTGCGGTACGGCTGACCGCGGCGCTGGAGCGCGCCTGAGTCGCCGTCTCCCGCAAAGAGCCCAGACGCTTCGTCAGACGATACCGGCGAGGTGAAGCTCCTCGAGCTCGCCCTCACCGACGCCGATTTCCCGCAATACTTCGCCGGTATGCTGCCCGAGCAGCGGCGAAGCCTCGAATGCAACTTCGGCGGCCCCACCCATCTTGATCGGCATGCCCGGCATCGTGAAAGTTCCGCGCACCGGATGCTCGACCTCGGCGATCATGCCGCGCGCGCGCAGGTGCTCGTTGGCGAACAGGTCGGCCGAATCGAGCACGGCGCCGCACGGCACGCCGGCCTCGCCGAGCAGGCGCATCGCCTCGAACTTGTCGTGGCGCCGCGTCCAGCCGGATATCATCTCGCTGACTTCGTCCCAGTGATTGCCGCGCTCCCTCTGCAGCTCGTAGTCGTCGCTGCCCTTGAGGTCGCCGCGACCGATGGTGTCGAGCAGCGCGTGCCACATGCGCGTGGTCGTGACCATGAGGTAGATCCAGTCGTTCGGTGCTCCGCCTTTGGTCGGGTAAAGGTCGGTAGGACACAGAAGGCCCATGCGGTTGCCGTAGCGCATCGCCGGCATTCCGCCCGTCAGGTAGTGCGCGACCAGCGCCGAGCGCGAAAAATTGAACATCGCGTCCTGCATCGAGACTTCGACGTACTGGCCGCGGCCGGTGCGCAGCTTTTCGATGTATGCCGCGAGGATCGCCATGCCGAGGTGCACGCCGGCCCCGCTGTCGCCGAACGTCACGCCGGGCTTCAGCGGCGGAGTCTCGGGAGTGCCGGTCACGGCGAGCACTCCGCCGGTGGCCTGCCCGATCATGTCGAAGCTCTTGAAGTCGGCCCACGGCCCCCACGAACCAAAGCCCTTGCACGAGGCGTGGATGATGTCGGGCTTGATCGCCTTCAGCGCGTCGTACCCGAGGCCGAGCTCTTCCATCACGCCGTTGGCGTAGTTGTCGACGACGACGTCGGCGCCGGCGACCAGGCGCGCAAAGATCTCGCGCCCCCGCGGCTGCTTGAGGTCGAGCGTCACCGAGCGCTTGTTCGAATTGAACAGCAGGAAGTAGATCGCGTCGGCGTCGGGACGCTCGGAGATCATCCTGCGGCCTGGCTCGCCGCCGGGCGGTTCGACCTTGATGACGTCGGCGCCGAGCCAGGCAAGAAGCTGCGTGCACGAGGTGCCCGCTTCCCACTGCGTGAGGTCGACGATGCGGATTCCGTCCAGTGCTGCCATGGCACTGGCGGATTTCCGCAAAACCGTGCCGAGTCAAATTCGGGGAGCCAGATCCTCTAAAGACCAAATGTCTCTCTGCGGATGGTCCGCGCCGCCTCCATACCTGGAGCGGCGCGAAATCCGCGTGATGTCGCGCGGGTTTGCAACATCGGGCAGGCATGACGCGGCAGTTGGCTGTTAACTAGGGCCGCCGCTGAGAGCGCCGATTCGAGGCTCAGCGGGACGAATTTCGCTCTCAGAACGCTTCCCAGGGGAGACCCCGTTAAACGAGTTATCCAGAGACTGTGAGCCGGGTGACAAAACTGCAGCGAGGGCATTCGCAACGTTTACCAACTCTGGGAATTGTTTAGCGAGGCCGCACGACGGTTGCTCGGGCGGGCGACGCAACTGGTCACATCTCAGTCGACCGAGTCTTGGCATACTACAACGGCCGCGCGCACCAGCGAGCTGTTGGTCGAGCGGGCCCGCGTGCGCACTGAGATCGGCAGCACGCAAATCGGTTCCGGGGTTGTCCTCGACGCCACGAGCGGTCAGTCATGGACGATGTTCGACCAGCCCTCGACGTCCTCCGGCTTGCGCGGCTCGGGACCGACGTACCGCGCGGACGGGCGGACGAGTCGGCCGGTCTTCTTCTGTTCCATGATGTGCGCCGACCAACCGGCCGTCCGGGCGCAGGTGAACATCGCCGGCATCATGTGCGGCGGCACCTCGGCGAAGTCCAGAATGACCGCGGCCCAGAACTCGACGTTCGTCTCGATCGGACGGTCGGGACGCCGCTCACGCAACTCCTCCAGCGCCGCCTGCTCGAGCGCCTGCGCGGCCTCGAAGCGCGGCGAGTCGAGCTCTTTGCACGTGCGGCGCAGCACGCGAGCGCGGGGGTCCTCGGCACGGTAGACGCGGTGCCCGAAGCCCATCAAACGGTCGTGACGGTCGAGAATGTCGGTGACGACCTTCTTGGCGTCGCCGGTCCTCTCGACCTCCTGGATCATGGGTAGCACGCGGGCCGGAGCGCCGCCGTGCAGCGGGCCGCTCATGGCGCCGATCGCACCGGACATCGCGGCCGCGACGTCGGCGCCGGTGGACGCGATGACCTGGGCAGTGAAGGTCGAGGCGTTCATGCCGTGCTCAGCGGCGGACACGAAGTAGGCGTCGACCGCCTTCGTGTGCGCCGGGTCGGGCTCGCCGCGCCAGCGGACCATGAAGCGTTCGACGATTGTATGGCACTGGTCGATGCGCGACTGCGGCACGGCCGGCGTCGACAGCCCGCGGGCGGACTGTGCCGCGTAGGACAGCGCCATGACGGCCGCACGGGCGAGCTGCTCACGGGCCTCTTCGTCACTGATGTCAAGCAGGGCGCGGTATCCCCAGACCGGCGCGAGCATCGCGAGCGCTGCTTGCACGTCGACGCGGACGTCGCCGGTGTGCACCGGGATCGGGAACGGCTCGGCCGGCGGCAGGCCGGGGCCGAACTTGCCGTCGACCAGCAACGCCCAGACGTTGCCGAACGTGACGTGCCCGGCGAGATCCTCGATGTCGACGCCGCGGTAGCGCAGTGCGCCGCCGTCCTTGTCGGGTTCGGCGATCTCGGTCTCGAACGCGATGACGCCTTCGAGGCCCGGGCTGTAGTCGCTTGCCATCGGGGTGCTCCGACCGGTGGTCCGGCTGCTGTGAACAGTGGCCCCGTGCCGCCGTTGCCATTGTGCTCACACCCATGGCGGAAGGAAGTACGACAGGTGCCAAGTCTGCGGGTCATGTCGACGGGCTACGACGTCGAGTTGACCCAGACTCCAGTCTGACCTTCCGGATCTTGGCCTCGCCGTTCTCAGGTTCTTGAGACGTCATGGCGACCGACTGCAAGCATTGTCCATCCCGAAAACCCGGTGCCGGACGACCTCAGGCCGCCATCCGCTCGTAGTGATGGTGGCGACCGCCAGCCTCGGGGAACGCGACCACCGCCACTCGAGGCGCGAGCCTTTCTTCAGGTCCGCCCCGCGTCAATGAATCGGTGTGCCGAGGGGGTTCTTGGCGCAGCAGATCACCAACGTGAACGGGCAATTTTTGACGAGTACTCGACACGTCGGGTCGAGGATGGACCGGCATAGCCAGCCGGCCGCCGTCGATCGAGGGACGCCCGCCGCGGTAGCGATGGCGATGTCGCCGGTCTGGCGAACCAGATCACGGAGCCTGTGGTCGTAGACCTGCTAACGGAATTCCCGCTGAGCCATCCCCGCCATCTGCACTGGGGTCAGTCGGGTCTCAAACCCGCCCTCGGTGACGAGTACTCGTACAGAAAATGCCCGTTCGGGTTGGAAAACTGCTGGGCGCGAAATCCGCGTGATGTCGCGAGGGTTTGCGACATCGGGCAAGCACGGTGCGGCGATCGGCCGTTAACCAGAACTCGTCAAGTCGGACGCGGAGCGGTGCCAGGCGCGGGGCCGACCCGCGACTCTCCCGCTCTCGACTCGGCCGCTTGTGCCAGGTTAGCGCATTTGCTAACCTCCGGCCGTGGCGTTCGCCGTCGAGTACTTCCACAAACGAGTCCGCGACGAGATCGAGTCGTGGCCGGTGGATGTCCTGGCTGACTACGCCAGAATCGTCGAATTGCTCGTCGAGTACGGACCGAACCTGCGGCTTCCCTACTCTCGTGCCTTCGGCGACGGCCTCTTCGAGTTGAGACCGCGGGGACGCGCCGGCATCGGCCGGGCATTCTACTGCTTCCTCGTCGGCAAGCGCGTCATCGTGCTGCACGCTTTCGTCAAGAAGTCTCAACACACGCCGGACCGAGAACTGAAGTTGGCACGTAAGCGCATGAAGGAGTTGTCCAGTGAGTGAACTGAAGTACCAACCCGTGCGTCATGACCACGCGGCCTTTGTCGCAAAGGCACGCCAGCGAAAGGGATTCGGCGAAGCTTACGATGCGCTCGCCCTTGAGTACCAAATCGCCCGCCAGATGCTCGCCGCTCGTTCGCGCGCGGGACTGACACAGGATGCGGTCGCCGAAAAGATGGGAACGACTAAGAGTGCCATTTCGCGCCTGGAATCGGCCGGCAAGCACGCGCCGTCTCTGACGACGCTCAAGCGCTACGCTTCTGCCGTTGGATGCAACCTCGAGGTCCGACTCGTTCCTCAGAAGGCGTCCGTCCGCTCAGCGGGCCGTTCGAGGGGAAACGCCATCAAGCGGTCCTCTAAGAGCCAATGAGAGGAGGAGACGGTCAGATCCAGATGGAATGGGTGCATCGATCAAATGGGATCCCATTTTCTGGATGTCGGCGACACGATCTTGCACCGCACTGAATCCAGACGCTTTCTCAGCTCTTCGCGAGTTGGGACTCTCAGAAATTCTCTGAGAAATGGTTCGCCCAGCGCATCGAATGCGGAGCCAGATCCCCTCAAGATCAAATGTCTCTCTGCGGATGAGCCGCGCCGTCCTCCTACGGGACGCGGCGCGAAATCTGCGTGATCTCGCGGTGGTTTGCGAGTTCGTGCAACCGAGACTCGTCACCGAACTGTTAACCAGAGCGGTTGGTGAGAGCGCCGATCCGCGGCCGATGAGGCTGAATTCTACTCTCAGAATGCCTCTCCGGGGAGAGAACCCTCAGGCTGGTTAACTGAATCTGTTAACCAGTCCGCGCTTAGAGCGAGAATGGTTAACTGGCTCTAGCACTGACTGTCAGGCACACCTGCCCGAGACAATTCGTCGGTTCCCCAACACCGAGGCGGCATCGTTCTGGCATCTCCCCGGAGAGGCGTCCTGGGAGCGAAATTCGTTGGGGATGCGAGTATCGTCACTAGTAGATTCCCGGAATGATCTTCGAAGGCACGCGCCGGCAGTACTCGTCCCAATCGGCGCCGTATTTTTTGCGGCAGCGCTTGTCGTCGCGCGTCGCGCGATCAAACAGCAGGATGGTCAGAAAGGTAACGTAGAAGTAGGGGACGAAGTGCGTGAAGCCGGCGGGAAGGCTCCACGCGAGCCCCAGGGTGATCTCGGGGACGTAGTGGAAGTGGCGCGCCAGGCCCCACCAGCCGGAAGCCAGCAGCAGGCTTTCGTGCTCCTTGCCGTCGGCGGTTTTGTAGTGAGCGCGAATGACGACCGGGGGGCGGCCCCACACGGTTGTGTTGCCGTTCGTCGCGCGCACGCGCTGGCGTTGCGCATCGGCGTCGTAGTTGACGCAGATCGCAGCAACCCCAAGCAGTAAGACTGCCGCCGCGAGCAGCCAAGGCATGTCGTAAGGCCGCAGCACGAGATACTGCGCGGTGATCGCATAGACCGCCGGCACCCAAGCCATGACGCCCCAGCAAATGTAGTAGCCGAAGCGGTCGTGCATGATGTCGAGCGAGGTGAAGTACCCGCTCTCCCACCAAAAGAACTTAAAAAGGTAGAGTACAGTTATGGCGACCGAGATCAGCATCGAGTTGCTGAGGTGACCCGCACGGTCGAGCTCGGCTTGCTTGGCAGCGAAGGAGCACACGATCACACTCCAGCCCATCATGCTGAAGCGGCAGTTGATCAGCTGTTTGAGGTTGATGCCGAACAAGGTCGGATGCAGCTCGACGCCCCAGTAGTAGTCCCAGATGAAATTGCCGGCAACGCTGCGGTCGGGTGAGTTGGGCCAATGGATGCCCTTGAAGTAGAGGAACAGGCAGAAGACCAGAGCGAAGAGAACCAACGTCGCCAGGATTGCGCCGAAGCGGTCCCAGACAATCCCGAGGTTGAACAGGTGCAGCCCGCAGGCGCAGCCGAAGAACAGCGCGTGGGTCACAAACCAAGCTGCTACGCCGTTGAGCTTGTAGCGCGGGCGATTGCCGCCCGGCGTGATCGGTCCTTCGAATGTCTTTCCCGGGAGCCATTGCAGGAGGGCTCCTTGGATCGTGGCATAGCCGAGGATGATCGCGGCAGCGCTGAAAGTCGGCCACGGCCAATGTGCGAGAACCGATTGCCAACCCGCGGTGGTGAACAGGGGGAGCAACGCGCCGTTGAACGGCTCGAAGGTACAGACGATCCAGAAAATGATCGCTGCGGGTGGCGTCACCAGAATGAGCAGAAGCGGCCCCACCGTCGAACGGACGAACTCGACAAAAGCGTTGTCACTCGATGCGGCCCAGGTGGTGAGTTTTTCGCTGGATGGTGATTCGGTCATAGGGCGCCCAATGTCGCGCAATCAGATTCGCCGTCAAGGGCGCTACCTGCTCGAGCGGTGGTGCCGCGCGGCCACTGGGGCGTGCCGACGGGTGGGCTGATGTGGTCCGGATTGGGCCCGGCCGACGCCTCTCGCGAAGGTTTTCTCTCCCGGAACGACGTTCTCGAGGAGAGAAGCGCCTTGACCCTTCCGCGTTGCACGCGTATCGCGCACGCATGACAGCCGCCGATTACGAAGCCGCAGGTCTCTACGATCCGGCCTCACCGAGGGCTGCCGGGCGGCTCGCGCTTCTCGAATGGATGTCCGCGCGCGGCATCGCGCTCGCGCAGATGAAGGAGGCCGATGGGCGCGAGCAGCTCGTGTTCCTGGCTTCGATGGCCTCGCTGAGACCCGGCCCTTACCTGTCGCAGAGGCAGCTTGCCGAGCGCGTCGGCAGCACCATTGAGCAGGTCGAGCTCTTTCGAATCGCGTTCGGCCTGCCGCCCGCCGAGCCCGAAGCGCCTTGGTGCAATGAGGCGGAGGCGGAGTTCTTCCGCCAGGTTGCCGGCGGCATCGGACTTTTCGGTGAGACCGGCATGCTGCGGCTTTCGCGCGTGCTCGGCGCATCGGTGAGTCGGATTGCCGAGGCGATGGCGACCTCGAATCACGACCGCATGGTCGGGATCATCGCCGGCGGAGCCAGTGAACTCGAACTGGCCAAGGCCAACCTGCAGGCGATCGAGACTGCCAGCGCCCCCGGCCTCATCATGCAAGGGCTGTTGCCCATGCACCTGCAGCTCGCCGCCGAGCGCCTGCGCACTCGGCGCAGCCGCTTCGAGCAGGCGACCGTTCGCGGCTGCGTCGGCTTCGTCGACATCGTCGGCTCGACTACGCTGTCGCGGCGACTCGACGCGACCGAGCTGGCCGCCGTCGTCGATCGTTTCGAGGAGGTCGCTTTCGAAGTTGCGACCAACCTGCGCGGCCGCGTCGTCAAGTTCATCGGCGACGAAGTCATGTTCGTGACTGGCGACGCCGATTCGGCGTGTGACATTGCACTCACGCTGATCGAGCGCTTCGCCGGCGATCCGAACGTGACGCCACGCGGTGGGCTGGCGGAGGGCCAGCTCCTCGACCGCGGCGGTGACTACTACGGGCCGATCGTCAATCTTGCAGCACGACTCGCCGAGATCGCGGTGCCGCGCGAGGTGCTCGCCACCGCCGAGCTCGCCGGCAACGCTGCCAGTGAGCGCCTGCGCTGGGAGCCCGCCGGCCGCCGACTTTTGCGCGGATTCGACGAGCCCGTCACGCTGCTCAGCGTCAACCGCACGTAAGCGCTTTCGGGCCCGTCGATGACGACTTCGATTGACCCGACATAGCACCCCACGCGAAGCGCTGCCGACGCGAACTACGACATGATGCCAGACGAAACGTGCGATCCGCTGACTGGTATCGGAACCGGGCGCCGCGCGAATATATCCCCACGAGGCTGTGCGCCGTCGTGGCGGCAGCTGGTCATCATCCTGAGTGTCGGCGTTGCGCTCTATACGACTTACCGGATCGCCAGTAGGACCCTTCTCTTGGGGTCCGTGGCAGGCAACTACATCTACAACTACCGTCCGGCTCCGGAGGGACGAGTCTGGCTCCCTTTCCTGATCGTGCTCGCCGCGGCATGCGGACTCGCGTGGCTCACGACGCGCAAGATCGGCGCTCGCGAACGGGCATGCGTCCTGGCGTGGTGGGCGGCGGCATTTCCATTTCAACTCGTCCTGCGCGTCCTGGCGCTCGAGCCACTCGCAGCAATCATTCGAAACGAGGCCAACAACTCCTTTTACACCCCGACGCTGAACTCCACGGCGCTGGAATTCCTGCGAAATTTTCAGCGACAGACCGATGCGCTTCCAATGCATGTGGCTGCCAACATGCCCGGCAAAGTCCTTCGTTACCGGCCGTTCAGTCTATGCGCTTGGTCTCGGTGTCGGCCTTTACGTCATGTTGCTTTTCGACCCGCTGCCAGTGGCTACCGGACCGATCTTCATTGATCTGGGTCTGCAGCGCACGTACCTCGGCAGCGAGCTCCGAGAGCCTGACGACTTCCTCCATGTTGCGCTTGTAGTTTGCCAGTGTCTGCAGGGGCAGTGCGCAGTACCTGCCAGGTGATGAGATGTCCTTGACCACTCCGGCGCGATGAAGGAGCCAGACGTCATCGCATATCTTCATGTGATCGATGACACCGACCTGGCCGCTGGCTACCACGCGATTCCCGATGATCGATGATCCCGCGATACAGAACATCGCCGTGAGGAGGCAGTTCTCACCGATCTCCACGCCGTGAGCGAAGTGGCAAAGATTGTCGACTTTGGTCCCGGAACCGATGCGTGTCATGCCGTACGAGGCGCGATCGACGCAGTTGTTCGCGCCCAGGCGAACCCGGTCGCCGATGACGACGATGCCGGTTTGAGGGATCCGGTAACTCTGGAACTCGGCATCTTGCCCAAACCCGTAGCCCTCGGAACCGATCACGGTGCCCGCGCCGATGTCGACGTGGGCTCCCAGCCGGCAACCGTAACCGATCACCGCGTTGGGATGAATCACACAATCGTCACCGATGATCACATCGTTTTCGACAACGACGCCGGCCATCAATCGCGTACGTTCGCCGATTCTGGCGCGGGCCCCGATTGTGACATTCGGAGAAACAAAGGCACTCTCCGCCACACTCGCGGTGGGATGAACGACGGCGGACGTCGGTCGCGCAGGCCACTGGTCATCCAGAAAATCGCGATCGGCATACTCTGATTTGATGAGCGCGTGCGCGAGCATCACCAAGGGCGTGACCAGGAGTCCCAGCCCTTCTCGCGGCGCAAAGAGCTGGGCAAGATCGGGATTCGTTATGATGGCCGAGGGGCTTCTTGCCAAAGCCGTCTGGACGAATCGTTTGTTGTCGATGAAAATCAGGTCGCCTTCGCCGCAGGATTCGACCGGCTTTATTCCACGAATGTAAGGGTCGGAACCGCGATGGTCCGAACACGCCAATCGTCCACCGAACTTGGCATTGATCTCGGATAGACGAATCTCCATGGGATCCTCCTGCAAGGGCGAGAGACGCGATCTGGCGACCGTCACTACGAAACTGGCATTCAACCACAGGAGTTCTACGCCAGCGAGCATCGTGTCCAGTCTCGCTCACGCGCGAGTATGACAGTTGCGTGAAGTCCGTGTCGAGGGAGGCGAATGAAGCGCTCGCTCGGAACGTGTGCACGATTTCGAGCGCAGGTCGCAGTCAATATTCTCGTGGTCGGATAAGTTTCGGCGCTAGAAAGTGAACACGTGTCGTCAGCTGCGACATTGCCGATTGCAGGACAGCGATGCGAGGATCCTGACTGCCAGCCAGCTTCGCGACATGCATGACAATTGCGTGACGCTGGACCGCGCGCGGACATTGATTGCGCCAGAAATGGCGGCGACGACGGTAGCGACACGCAGGACTTCTCAATCGGGTCCGAGGCGCCCGAATGCGTGGCCCTGTCGACAGATGCTTGCGCGCTGGTCGGGGCCCCGCCGGTCAACGGGACGTGCGCATGCACCGATCAGTCGGGCAATCCCGCCTCCGTTCCCTGTCCGTGACCGGACTGATGCGGTAGCACTCACACACAGTGCGACGCCGGGCATGGATCCGGCGTCACGGAATGAACGATGAATGAAAAAGGACCGCTCGATCTTTCGGGCGGCCCGTCTTCGTTCTGTGCAGCAAGTTACCATCGCGTGTGGCGCCAAAACTCAGCCCAGCAGATTCCCGACGTGAACCGGCGAAATCGGTACGAGTAGTCGACACGTCGGCCGAGGAACGGCGTCGCGATACCGCTCGCGGTTCGGTCGGCCGAGTTTTGGCACAGTCTACTGCTACTTCGCAGCAATGCGTTCCACCAGATCTTCGACTCTAGCCCGAAGAGCTGCATGCGCAGGGAAGTAGTGGTCACGCATCGCGGGGAACCCCTGCCAGACCTCGCTCTCGGGCGCTGCGACCTGGACGTCGCGCGGCAGCACCGTATCGTCAGTTCCCTGAACGACGATGACGCGCTCAGCACCCTTGACATCCTCCGGGGAGACGACGTGCGGTTGGTAGCCATCGAGACGGAACCCGTCGACCGCGAGGGCAAACACCATCCTGAAGGGCACGTCAGTGAAGCTGGCGATTGCCGCCCGTGCGGTTGCTCGCTCGCGCAAGCCGCGTGCCGACGCGAGCCGGTTGAAATACGCAGCGGACCACACGCTCATCGAGACTCCGTTCCTGCACACGAATACGACTTGCGCGGGACCGTGAACGTCCGCGACTGGCTGGGCATTCGTCGCGAAGGCAACAGAACCGGCCAGCAGCAACGGGATTCCGACTACGAGAATGGACCTAACCTTCATAAGCTTCCCTCCGGCTCGACGAAATACGCTCGCAAGGACTGAACGAACGATGGGCGAACATCGTTACAACCCATCGGGAGCAGGGGGCCGATCGCGATTGACCCAGCCAGCCATGGCCGCAATCAGGAAATGAAAGTATGGCGTGAGCGCGGGCGGGAACGTCCGCTCCCGCCGAGACCGAAGGTAGGCCGAGGCTGTCCGCTATGGTAGCGACAGGACTTCACGCCGCCTGTAGCCGATGATGATGGAATACGGTCTATCTTCGTGTCGCTTGCCAATTGCGGACAGCGAGTCAAACCTGATCCTCATGCGAGCGTTCAAGTCGGCAGCCGGGTTCGCAGGTACGCTCCTGGTCGGACTCGGCGTGATTGCCGCGAATGCCGCCGTGTCCGCGGCGGCGAGTTATCATGTCGCGCCCACGGGCGACGACGCGACGGGCGACGGCTCGGTAGCCGCTCCGTGGCGTGAGGTTCGCCGGGCGCTCACGGCCGTCCAGCCGGGCGACTCGATTCTGGCTGCCGACGGACAGTACAAGGGATTCACGATCGCCGGCCTCGACGCGACCGCCGATCCGATTCTCATTCAGGCCGAAGGCCGCGACTGCGAGATCATGCCCACGACCGACCGCGGCGCGCAGTACGACCCCGACAACATCGCGATCTGGAACTCGACGAACATCATCGTCGATGGCCTGCGCTCGTTCCACGCCAGCCGGGCAGCGGTACGTATCATCGCAAGCAACGGCATCACGATCAGGAACGGCGTCTACGGCGACAACGCGATATGGGCCATCGTGACGTCCCACAGCGACGACGTCGTCGTGGAGGGATGCGATCTTTACGGCAGCCTCGCGCAGCACGGGATCTACTTTGCAAACGGAGGCGATCGTCCCGTGGCGCGCGACAACCGGATTCACCATAACGCCGGCTCGGGCATCCGTGCGTACGGCGACATCACCCAGGGCGGGGACGGCCTGATCACCGGCGCACTCTTCGAGCGCAACCGCATCTACGGGAACGACGGCGGTGGAGGGCTGAATCTGAATGCCTTCAAGGACGCGGTGATCCGCAACAACATCATCTACGACAACCACGCGTCCTCGGGCATCGCGCTGTTCCTCGGCGAGGGCGACATCGGCGTCGGCAATATCGAGATCTCGCACAACACCATCGACGTGCCGGCCGACGGAAAGTACGACCTGCGTATTCTCGGTACTCAGGGTCCGATCACGGTACGCAACAACATCCTCTACAACCGCAACAGCGCCAAAGGCCCGTATTCGTGGGGCTCGCCCGACGATGCGGCCAACACCGATGGCGACTACAACATCGTCGGCGGCCGCCTTTTCGTGTCGGACGACGACGAGACCACGCGCAAGACCTGGTCGGACTGGCAGGCCGCGGGGCACGAGACGGACTCTCTGGTCGCGACGCCCGGCGTCCTGTTCGAGGACGACCGTGCCGACGACTATCGCCTGCGCGCCGGCTCTCCGGCCGTGGACGCGGGAATCACACTCGCGACGGTGACTGCAGACATCGACGGCAACGTGCGGCCGGCCGGCAGCTCCTCGGATATCGGCGCGTACGAACGAGTGCCGGCCGCCTCTCCCGGTTGTGGCGACGGCATCGTCCAAGCTGGGCTCGGCGAGCAATGCGACGACGGCGATCCGGCCGGCGGCGACTGCTGCTCGCCCGCCTGCCAGTTCGAATCGTCAGGCACCGCGTGCCGGAGCGCGGACCTCTGCATCGGCACCGGAACTTGCGACGGACAGGGCTCGTGCGTGGCCTCGGCGCCGCCCGCGTGCGGCCCGAGCTGGCAGAGCGGCAGCCTGCGTGTGGACGAGACGATCGCGGGCAAGGAGACGCTTTCGGCGGAACTCGCCGGCGGTCCTACGCTCTCGCAGGCCGGTCTCGGTGATCCGCTCGCGTACGGCGGTACGGACTACGTCCTCCGCGTTTACGACGATGCGGGTACGGTGGCCGGTCGCATCGAGGTCGGTCGGGCCGGGGACACTTGCGGGCGCGCACCGTGCTGGAAATCGGCCGGCGCCAGACCTCCTGGCGGCCACGGCTACCGGTACAAGGATCCGACGTTGACGGCGGACGGCATGCAATCGATCAGCATGAAGACCGGCGCGGCGGGCAGGCCGAAGATCCTGCTGAAGGCGAAAAACGACTCCGGGGCCGGCTATGCGAATCTGCCAACCGGAATCGCCGCTGCCCTTGCAGGCTCAGCCAGCGCCACCGTCGAGATCTTCACGAGCGACACCGGTCCGTGCTTCTCCGCATCACTCGAGACGCTGCCCGGCGGAAACGGTTCGCTCTACGAAGCGGAGCGCTGAACGGGAAGGCTACCGGGCGGGGCACGATCTCCAGCGCCGCAATTCAGCTCCGGTCCATCGCGGCCTCGATGCGCTGCGCCAGCCACTGCGGCTGGTCCTCGGGCGTGAAACCGAAGGAATCGTCGATCACTTCCACACCGGAGAGTTGTCGCGCCTGCTGGCGGCGCTCGCCTCGAGCTGATCCTCCAGCCGATCCCGGCGCTGATCCTCGCCCTGGGTTTGGCGCCCGCGAAAGGCTCAGCGCCTCACGCACACTCCGCGGCCGGCAAGGTAGTCCTTTACCTCGCCGATCGAATACTCGCCGTAGTGGAAGATCGACGCGGCAAGCACCGCATCGGCTTTTCCTGCCGTCAGTCCTTCGAGCATGTGCTCGGGCCCGCCTACTCCGCCCGAGGCGATCACCGGGACGCCGACGGCTTCGGCCACTGCACGGGTCAGAGCGACGTCGTAGCCCGCCTTGGTGCCGTCGCGGTCCATGCTCGTCAGCAGGATTTCGCCCGATCCGAATTCCTCCATGCGCTGCGCCCAGCGCACGGCATCGATGCCGGTGGGGCGGCGGCCACCGTGCGTGTAGATCTCCCAGCCGTCGCGCGCGGCTTCGTCGACGAGAAGCTCGGGATAGCGGTCGGCCCACGAGGGCCTGCCGCTGATGCCCCCGCCTTCGTCGGCCGAAGCGATGCGTGTCTGCCCGGCGCGAAGCCGCGCGTCCACCGCAACGACGATGCACTGGGCACCGAACGCGCGCGCTGCGGTCGCAACAAAGTCCGGATCGGCAACCGCGGCCGTGTTGATCGAAACCTTGTCGGCTCCCGCGTGCAGGAGTGCCCGGATGTCGTCCACCGTGCGCACGCCGCCGCCGACGGTCAGCGGCATGAAGGCCTGTTCGGCGGTGCGGCGCACGACGTCGAGGATGATGCCGCGCTTTTCGTGGCTCGCGGTGATGTCGAGGAACGTCAGCTCGTCGGCGCCTTCGCTGTCGTAACGAGACGCGCACTCGACGGGGTCGCCCGCATCGCGAAGGCCGAGGAAGTTGACGCCTTTGACGACGCGGCCGTCCTTGACGTCGAGGCAAGGGATGATGCGCTTGGCGAGCATGATCAGGCCTTTGCGCGCGAAGTTGCAGTCGCCTGCGGAGCGCGCGCGGCCGCAAGCAAAGCGGCCAGCGTCACGGCACCGTCGTAGAGCGCGCGGCCGACGACGACGCCTTCGATGCCGGCGCAGTTCGCGTCGCGAATCCGCTCGACGTCCGCCGCCGAGTGCACTCCACCCGACGCAACCACCGGGATCTGCAGCGCGGAGGCAAGCCGGGCCGTCGATTCGACGGAAACTCCGAGCCCCGTGCCGTCGCGATCGATGTCCGTGAACACGATTCCGGCCGCGCCGCGCTCCTGCATGCCGAGCGCGAGATCGATGGCGTCGATCGCCGTCGTCTCTTTCCAGCCCGCCACCGCGACTTTTCCGCCGCGCGCATCGATGCCCACCCAGACGCGGCCGGGCCAGCGCAGCGCGGCTTCGGCGACCAGGGACGGCTCTCGCACGGCAGCCGTTCCGAGGATCACCCGGCCGAGGCCGGCTTCGAGCCAGGCTTCGATTCCGGCGAGATCACGAATCCCGCCGCCGAGCTCGGTGACGATGCGGCGACCGCAGCGCGCCGCCGCGGAAAGAATTCCTTCTACCGCGCGGCGGTTGGCTACCGCTCCCTCGCGGGCACCGTCGAGATCGACGACATGCAGCGCATCGGCGCCTTCACCGAGCCAGCGCTCGGCCATCGCAGCGGGATCGTCGGCGAAGACGGTTTCGCGCGCGTAATCGCCCTGCACGAGGCGCACGCAGCGCCCGCCGCGGATGTCGATGGCCGGAAGAACGAGCATCGCGGCGTTCAGGCGGCGCGCCTGGCGGCAACCAGTCGCGCGAAATTTGAGAGGATCGCCAGGCCGCAACCCTGGCTTTTCTCCGGGTGGAACTGCGTTGCGAACACGTTGCCGCGCCACGCGCTCGAGACGAAATCGATTCCGTACGACGTCGTCGTTGCGACGATCGAAGGATCGGGCGTCTCGACGTAGTACGAGTGCACGAAGTACACGCGGGTGCCGTCGGCAAGGCCGTCCAGGTGCGGCGCGCGCCGGCGTATCGACAACTCGTTCCATCCCATGTGCGGAACTTTCATGGTCTTGTCGGTCGGCTGGAAGCGTCGCACACGGCCCTGAAGAATGCCGAGCCCTTCGACGCGCCCGAACTCGTCGCTCTCCTCGAACAGGATCTGCATGCCGACGCAGACGCCGAGGAACGGTTTCTCGGAGGCGGCTGCGGCGCGCACGCAAGGCTCGAGGCCGGCGGCGCGCAGGTTATTCATGCAGTGCGCGAAGGCGCCGACGCCCGGAAGCACCACGGCATCGGCAGCGTCGATTTCGGCGGCGGATGCCGTCACGCGCACGTCGGCGCCGACGCGCTCGAGCGCCTTGGAGACGCTGCGCAGGTTGCCCACGCCGTAGTCGACGACCGCGATCATCGCGTCAGAGAACTCCCTTCGTCGAAGGAATCTCGCCTCCCGCGCCGTCGCTGCGGCACGCCATCGCCAGCGCTTTGGCGAACGCCTTGAACGTCGCCTCGATGATGTGGTGTGGATTGCGACCGTAGCGCACGTTGACGTGCAGGTTCATCCCCGCCGCCGTCATCAGCGCCTGGAAGAAATCCTCGACCAGCCCCACGTCGAAGGTGCCGACGCGCTGGGGCTTCAGCGAGACGTTGTAGACGAGGTAGGGTCGCCCCGACAGGTCCACCGTCACCGCGACGAGGGCCTCGTCCAGCGGAGCTTCGAAGTGGCCGAAACGGTAGATCCCCGCCTTGTCGCCGAGCGCGCGGCGCAGCGCTTCGCCGATCGCAAGGCCGACGTCCTCGACCGTGTGGTGATCGTCGACCTGGGTGTCGCCCCTGGCCTCCACCGAAAGTCCGATTCCCGAGTGCCGCGACAGCGCTTCGAGCATGTGATCGAGAAACGGAACACCGGTGGCTACCCGGTAGCCGGGCTCGCCGATCGCGAGCTTGACCGAAATGTCGGTCTCGCTCGTCTCGCGCAGCACCTCGGCCTTCCGCACGAGCGCCGACTGCGGGGCCGCGCGCCGCGACGAACGCGGACGCTTGGCCGCGTTCTCGCGCGGGGCGGCGGGCGCCGTTTTCTTCGTGCCGGTTTTCTTGCTGCCGGTCTTCTTGCTGCCGGTTTTCTTGCCGCCGGCTTTCTTCGTGGTCGCCACGTCAGTCTCCTGTCGAGCGCGCGCGAGGGCGCGTCTTCGTGTTGTTCATGCGCCGCAGCACGGCGGCTGCGTGGGCGTCGAGTCCTTCGGCCATCGCCAGCTCGACGACAGCCGGCGCGAGGCGGGAGAGGCCGCTGCGATCGACCTCGATGATACTGGTTCGCTTGACGAAGTCATAGACTCCGAGCGGCGACGAGAACCTCGCGGCGCCCCCGGTCGGCAGCACGTGGTTCGGGCCGGCCGCATAGTCGCCGAGCGGCTCGGTGGAAAGAGCGCCGACGAAGATCGCACCCGCATTGCGAAGCAGCGGAACCAGCCGCCGCGGCGTCTTCGTCGCGATCTCGAGGTGCTCCGGAGCGATCTCCTCGGAAAGCTCACACGCCCTTTCCAGACTCGGCGCGACCAGGATGGTGCCGTAATTTGCGATCGACGTCGCCGCGATCGCCGCGCGCGGAAGCTCGGCGCACTGGCGAGCGACGGCTTCGGCGACGGCGCGCCCGTGATCGGCATCGGTCGTGATGCAGATCGCAGCGGCCAGCTCATCGTGCTCGGCCTGCGCGAGCATGTCGGCGGCAATCCACTCGGGATCGGCCGAGGCATCGGCGATGATCAGCACCTCGCTCGGACCGGCGATCATGTCGATATCGACTTCGCCGAACACCAGGCGCTTGGCGGTGGCCACGTAGATATTGCCGGGCCCGACGATCTTGTCGACGCGCGCGACAGTCTTCGTCCCGTACGCAAGCGCAGCGACGGCCTGGGCACCGCCGATCCGCAGCACCCGTGTGGCACCGGCAATGGCGGCGGCCGCGAGCACTGCGTCGCGGACTCCGGCTTTGGACGGCGGCGTGACGACCGTGATCTCGGAGACGCCGGCAACCGCCGCCGGGACGATGTTCATCAGCACGCTCGACGGATACGCCGCCTTGCCGCCCGGCACATAGACTCCGGCACGCGCCAGCGGAGTCACGCGCATGCCGGTGCGGATCCCGCGCTCCTTCTTCTCGAAGCCGGTCTGCTTCTCGCGCAGGTGAAACGCGCGGATACGTGCATGCGCGGATTCCAGCGCTTGGATGAGCTGCTTCGGCACCCGGCGGCGCGCCGCCTCGATTTCGGATTTCGGGATCTCGAAATCACGCGGTACAAGCGAGACGCCGTCGAATTTTTTCGTAAAGCGCGCGACCGCGGCATCGCCGTCGCGCCGTACCGATTCGAGGACGTCGCGCACGACGTCTTCGATGCCGGCCGGACCGTGGCCGCGCCGTACGAGCTTCGCGAGCTGGGCGGCAGCAGCCTTCGTCCCATCCATGAGAGGAACGATGACGCCTGTTTTCGCATTCTTCTTCATCGCGTCATCCCGTCCTTTCGCGCCTGACGTTGGCGCCGAGGGCCGCCAGCTTCGCGTCGATGTGCTCGTAGCCGCGGTCCAGGTGATAGATGCGCAGCACTTCGGTGCGGCCCGTCGCGGCCGCGCCGGCCAGCACGAGACAGACACTGGCGCGAAGGTCGGTAGCCATGACCGGCGCGCCCGAAAGCTTTTCCACGCCCTGCACGACCGCATGGCCTCCGGGCAGCACGTGGACGTCGGCGCCCATTCGAGCCAACTCTTCGACGTGCATGAAACGGTTCTCGAAAATGCGCTCGTGCACTTCGGCGCGGCCGTCGGCCAGGCACATCAGGGCAGTCCACTGGGCCTGCAGGTCGGTCGGAAAGCCCGGGAACGGCGCCGTGACGATTTCCACCGGCCGCGGCCTCTGCGTCATGCGCGCGCGCACGCCGCGCGCATCGATGTCGATGCGGCATCCCGCGCGCATCAGCGCCTCGAGAAGGCTCTCGAGGTGATCCGCGCGCGCGCCGCGCACATAGACATCGCCGCCCGTCATCGCGGCGCCGATCAGGAACGTGCCGGCGACGATGCGGTCTGGGATGACGGCGTGCTTCATCCCCGTCAGCTTCGCGGCGCCTTCGATCTCGATCACCGACGAGCCTGCGCCCCGGATGCGCGCGCCCATTTTTGCGAGCGCCTCGGCAAGGTCGACGACTTCGGGCTCGCGCGCCGCGTTCTCGATGCGCGTGGTCCCGTCGGCCAGCGACGCGGCCATCAGCGAATTTTCGGTCGCGCCCACCGACGGCATCGACAGGATGATGTGCCCGCCTTTCAGCCGTTTCGCGCGCGCGTCGGCGTAGCCTCCCTCGAGAAGAACGCGGGCGCCGAGGCGCCGCATCGCTTCGAGGTGGATGTCCACCGGCCGCGAGCCGATCGCGCAGCCGCCGGGCCGCGAGACGTGCGCGTGGCCGAAACGCGCGAGCAGGGGCCCGAGCGTGAGGAACGATGCGCGCATGCGCCGAACCAGCTCGTACGGCGCCTCGACGCTGGCGATGTCCGCGCACTGGATGACGATTTCGCCGGGTGCCGGCCTTTCGACGCGGGCGCCGAGACTCTCCAGCAGCGTCACCGTCGTGCGGATGTCGGCGACGTCGGGCACGCCGGTGAAGTGGCAGGGCTCGTCGGTCAGCAGGCACGCGAACAGCAGCGGAAGCGCCGCGTTTTTTGCACCGCCGGCATCGACTTCGCCTTCGAGGCGGCTCGGGCCTGTAAGGACGAGCTTGTCCATCCTCAGGCGCTCCTTCGTCCGCCGACGGCGCGAATGATTCCTGCAAGATCCAGGCGCGTGCGAACGGCGTCGTAGCCGCGCGCGACGAACGCGTCGCGCACCGAATCGGCCTGGGTGCCCACTTCGACCCAGAGGCTGGCGCCGGGCGCGAGCAGGCCGTAGGCGGCATCGACGAGCGGCGCGGTCGCGTCCATTCCGTCGCGGCCGGAATCCAGCGCCCGCCGCGGCTCCCACTCGCGCACTTCCGGTGCGATTTCGGCCATTTCGCGGCGGCGCAGGTACGGCGGGTTCGAGACGATGACGTCGAAAGGGCCGTCACCGGCCAGGGGCTCGCACAGGTTGCCCGCGCGGAACTGGATGCGGGCGGCGACGCCATGGCGCTCGGCATTGACGGGTGCGACTTCGAGCGCGGCCTGCGACAGGTCGGTCGCGATGACGTCCGCCTTCTCGATCTCCTTCGCGATCGCAATCGCAATGGCGCCCGAGCCGGTGCCGATGTCGGCCACCTTGAGGCGTCCACCACCGCTGCCGCCGGCGCGCGCCTTCAATTCTTCGACCGCCAGCTCGACCAGCAACTCGGTCTCGGGCCGCGGGATCAGCACGCGCCGGTCCACGGCGAATTCCATCGACCAGAACTCGCGGCGACCAGTGATGTAGGCCACCGGCTCGCGCGCCGCGCGGCGGCGCACCAGCTCGCGGTAGCGGTCGATCTCGGCTGCACCGAGCGGCCGCTCGAAGTTCGTGTAGAGCTGCGTGCGCGTCATGCAGAGCGCCTCGGCCAGCAGCAGCTCGGCATCGAGGCGAGCACCGTCGATGCCGCGTCCCGTGAGGAACGCGGTGGTCACCTGCAGGAACTCGAGCACGGTGCGCGGCGAGTCATTTGCCGCGGCGCTCACGACGATGCCTCCGCTTTGAGAGCCTCGGCCTGGTAGTGGGCGCGCAGCGCGCTCAGCATCTCGTCCATATCACCGAGCACGAAGTTCTCGAGCGAGTACAGCGTCAGGTTGATGCGGTGGTCGGTGACCCTGTTCTGCGGAAAATTGTACGTGCGGATGCGCTCGGAGCGATCCCCGCTGCCGACCATGGCGCGCCGGTCGGCATCGACCTCGGCCCGCCTTTTCGCTTCCTCCAGGTCGAACAGGCGCGAGCGCAGGACTTTGAGGGCCTTCGCCTTGTTCTTGTGCTGGCTCTTCTCGTCCTGGCACGTGACGACGAGGCCCGACGGGATGTGCGTGACGCGAACCGCCGAATCGGTCGTGTTGACGGACTGGCCGCCGGGGCCCGACGAGCGATAAACATCGACGCGCACGTCCTTGTCCTCGATGCGCACGTCGACTTCCTCGGCCTCGGGAAGCACGGCGATCGTGACGGCAGACGTGTGGATGCGGCCCTGCGACTCGGTCTCGGGAACGCGTTGCACGCGGTGGACACCGCCCTCGTACTTGAGCAGACCGTAGGCATCCTTGCCGCAGACCAGCAGGATCGCTTCCTTGACGCCGCCCTTGGCGCCGTCGCTCGTGCTCATCATTTCGGTGCGAAGGCCGTGCTCCTGGGCGTAGCGCAGGTACATGCGCAGCAGGTCGCCGCCGAACAGCGCCGCTTCGTCGCCGCCGGTGCCGGCGCGGATTTCGACGATCGCATTGCGCTGGTCGAGCGGATCCTTCGGGATCAGCAGCTGGCGCAGCTGTTCGTCCAGCGCCGCCAGCGATGCCTCGAGCTTGCGCGCCTCGCCGGTCGCCATCTCGCGAATTTCCGGATCGGCGTCCTCGCGCAGCACCTTCGCCTCGCCCAGCTGGGATTCGGCGTCACGACGACGGCGATACGCGAAGACGATGTCCTCGAGATCGCTGCGCTCGCGCATCAGTCGCGCGAAGCGGTCGCGATCGGACGACGTCGCGGGGTCAGCGACTTCCGCCTCGATCTCGGCGTAGCGCCGCTCGATTCTGCCGAGCTTGTCGAGCATGGGTCACAACCACCCGCGGCGCGCGCGGGCGCGCCGATGCACAAAGAGGGCCGAAGTTGCCTCCGGCCCTCTTCGAAAGTCTCCAGTCGAGTCGCAGCTAGCGGGCAGCGATCTTGACGTTGGCGTACTTCTGGCGGAATCGCTCGACGCGGCCGGCGGTGTCGAGGATCTTCTGGTTTCCCGTATAGAAGGGATGGCAGTTCGCGCAGATTTCGACGTGCAGCTTCGGCGACGTCGAACGCGTCTTGAACGTCGCCCCGCAGGCGCAGAGCACGTCGATTTCCTTGTATTCCGGGTGGATGGCTGCCTTCATGTCGTCCTCCCGGGCGCCTCTGGCGCCGCGGAACGGGAGTGCATACCAGCAGCAGCGGGCCGGCTCAAACGCCGGCCGGAAACGGCCGATGTCGGCGTCGTTTCCGGGCGAGACGGGGGCCCGCCGGTCGATCCCTCGCCCCGGCAGTTGACTCAGCGGCAGCGGGAACCGAAACCCGGCCTCGAAACCGCCGCCAACCAAGCGCCCTTTTGCCGCCCGCCTTCCAAGGAGAAACCCCGTGACCACTCCGTTTCGCTGCCTCATCGTCGTCGCCGTGCTGCCCTACGTGATCGCCGGCATCGGCGGCTACCTGCGTACGAAACAGTTCGGAAGCGCCGACAACAACCACCCTCGCCTGCAGGCCGCAAAGCTCGAAGGCATCGCCGCCCGCGCGTGGGCGGCCCAGGCCAACGCGTGGGAAGCGCTCGCGATCTTCGCGACGGCGGTGTTCATGACCCATCTCGTGCACGCCGACGAGAAGGCGACGGCGACCGCCTGCGAGATCTACCTTGCCACGCGCATCGCGCACCCGGCCCTGTACCTGGCCAACCTCGCGACGGCGCGCACGCTCGTGTTCATCGTCGGTCTGGCATGCCTGGCACGATTGTTCCTGTTGGCATCGGCGGCCTGAGGCGCAGGCGTCAGTAGCGCACCGTCCCTTCCGGCTCGTCGACGATGCGGTTCTCGATCGCGCCGAGGCCTGCGATCTCGATGCGCACGACGTCGCCGTCCTTGATCCAGCCTTTCGGGTTCATCCACAGGCCGACGCCGCTCGGCGTGCCGGTGACGATCACGTCGCCCGGCTCGAGCGTGAACGCCGTCGACAGGTGCTCGATGATGACGTCAGTATTGAAAATCAGGTCGGACGTGTTCGCGTTCTGCCTCAGCTCGCCATTGACCCAGGTCTTGAGGTCGAGCGCGTGCGGGTCGGCGATCTCGTCGCGCGTCGTGATCCACGGGCCGAACGGACAGTGGGTGTCCCAGCTCTTGCCCATCGTCATCGTCGGAACGCGGATCTGCCAGTCGCGCACGCTGACGTCGTTGGCCACGGCGTAGCCCGCAACGACCGAGCGGGCCTTCGCTGCCGGAACGCGGCGGCAACGTTTACCGATGACGACCGCAAGCTCGCCTTCGTAGTCCAGCTCCACCGATTCGCGAGGGCGATGCACGAGGTCGAAAGGCCCGCTCGCCGACGTCGACTGCTTGTTGAAGATCACCGGGAAAACCGGGATCGGCATCCCGCACTCTTCGGCGTGGGCGCGATAGTTGAGGCCGACGGCGAGGATCTTCGGAGGCCTCGCGATCGGCGCTTCCAGGCGCACGGCGGACAGCGCAAGGCGCGGCGCCGCATCCACCGCGGCGCGCGCCGCCGCAATCGCGGCCTCTTCGCCTTCGAGCAGCGCGAGCATCGAGGACGGCAGTCCTTTTGCCGTCAGGTCGGCGATCTCGTCACCGACGACCGCGCCGATTCGCGTCTTTCCACCGTGCGTGAATGTCGCAAGCTTCATTCGATCCTCCTCGTTCGCTGCGTCTGCTTTGCGGTACTGCCGGGATCAGGCGGAATCAGCCAGAATCAAGAAGGAACGGTTCTGCCGAAATCCGGGGGCATCTCCGGCCCCCACTGGCTGCCACCTTCTTCGATCGAGTGCACACCCGGCTCGCAAGCGGCGTCCAGCAGGTCTCCGTCCGTGTAGTGCTCGTGGATCTGTCCCCACGGATCACGCCAGTAGTCGAAGATCTGGCTGCCGAGCGTGTGGCGCCCGATTCCCCAGTTGTGACGGTAGCCGCGCTCGGCAAGGTAGCGGTGACCCACCCAGATCTCGTCGAGGCCGGTCACTTCGTACGAAACGTGGTTGAAGCCCGAGGTGCCGTCCATCGAGCGCGCGAGCAGGAACGTGTGGTGGTCGGTGAACTGGCTGCCGCGGTCGCAGCGGCAGAAATGCGCCAGCGCAAAGTCCCCCATCGCGATCGAGTCGCTCTTGAGGATGCCGAAGTGGCGATGGTACCAGGCGAAAGCCTCGTCCGGATCGGCAACGTTGATGCCGGCATGGCCGAGGCGCATCACCTGCGCGGGCCGGTGCCCCGTGCGCTTGACGGCGCCTTTTCTTTCTACGCGACGGCCGAGATTCAAACCACCGGCTTCGGCTTGGCTGCGCGGCTCGACGCCGGCGATTCCGTGCACGAGCTCGATGCGGTTTCCCCACGGATCGCTGATGGCCACGCGACGGCCGCCGCCCGGCTCGCCGGTGCCGTGCACCGCCGAGGCACCCGGCATCGCAGCCAGCCGATCGAGATCGGCCGCGTCCGCAGCGAGGAACCCGATTGCCGCCAGGCCGGCTTCGTCGGCCTTCTCGCTGATGTGCAGGTGATGGCTCGCACCGGTTCCGCGCATGTACAGCGCCGCGTCGGTGCGCGCGCTCGTCTCCATGCCAAAATCGAGCAGGTAGGCTTCCATGCGGTCGAGATCGGGAACGCGAAGCCTCACGTAGGCAATGTCGCGAATCTTGACGACTGGTTCACTCATGGTTGGTCTCCCCGGGCCGCAAAGGCCCCGTACAGTTTCTGCTCCAGCCGGAGCACGAGATCGTCGAGGGAATGCGCGGCGTCGGTGACGCCGAATACGTAGCGGTCCGGACGCACGATTGCCGCGCCGTGGGCATCGAATAGCCGGTCGTGATGGCCGGCGACAGCAGGAAGCGACGAAAGCTCGGTCGTCGTCGCACCCATGCGTGCGAGCACGGCGCGGCTGGCTTCGCTCATCGCCAGCGAAGCACGGTCGCGGCCGACGACGGCAAACCCGCTGCCGAGAATTTCGTCGAGCCGCAAGCGGCGACCACCGCCCGCAGCGACGGTGGGCTGGCTGATCATGTAGCCGGCGACGCCTGCGTCGCTGACCTGTTCTTCGACGACCAGGCCGCGTCGCAGCGGCGGCGCCGAGCGTCCCTGCCCGTAGCCGGAATTCAGCAGGTCGTCGGGCAGGGGCCCGCTCGCGCGCCCCGCTTCCTGCTCGGCCAGCGCGTCCATCAGGCGGCCGACGGCAACGGCCCAGTCGACCAGCTCGTGGGCATGCGGGTCACGCTCTTCGGCATAACTGTCGAGCAGCGATTCGGGCGCTTTGCCGCCCGCGACGAGCGCGAGCTTCCATGCAAGGTTGACGACATCGCGCAACCCGGCGTTCAGACCCTGTCCGAGAAACGGCGGAGTCTGGTGGGCCGCATCGCCGGCGAGGAAAATGCGGCCGTCGTGCCAGCGCCCGGCGGTTGCCGCATGGAACTGGTAGACGACCGAGCGGCGCAGCTCGTAGTCTTCCGGCGCGATCCACGGCGCGAGCAGCTTCGCGACGTTCGCCGGATGCACCATCGCTTCGCGGGTCTCTCCTTCGAGCAGCCGGAACTCCCAGCGTCGAAACGGATCCTTGCCGCAGATGTAGCTCGTCAGCCGCTTCGGATCGCAGACCTGCATCGTGACCGGCGGAAGGCCCGCAACGTTCTTCGCGACGACATCGACGACGAGCCAGTCGCGGTCGTAGCCGAGGCTGCGCCACGGGATGCCGAGGCTGCGCCGCACGAAACTCGATGCGCCGTCGCACGCGATGACCCACGGCGCGCGGATTTCGACTGCGTTGCCGGTCGCAAGGTGGCTTGCCGTGACGCGGACCGAAGTTTGGTCCTGCGAGATCGAGGTCACCTCGTGGCCGAAGAGGGCATCGACCTTCGGCTCCTTGCGCATCTGCGCGCGCATCCAGCCCTCGAGTTCCGGCTGGTCGAAAAACGCGCCATCCCTCCAGCCGTTCGAGCCCGAGCTCGGCATGTCGAGCCCGAACAGCGCGTTTCGCGCCGAATCGGTGAATACTGCTGCGTCGCCTTCGCGCCAGGGCTGCAGCAGAGAGTCGACCTCGTCGCCCAGGCCGATGCGCTGGAAGACGCGCACCGTCTCTCCGTCGAGCAGCACGGCGCGCGGAAGATCGTAGACGGCGGTCGAGCGGTCGACGACGCAAGCCGTCAGTCCCGAGCGCGCCAGCAGGATTGCTGCTGCGGCACCGACCGGTCCGCAGCCGACGACGCAGACGTCGGCGCGATGAGCGGCGGCGCTGCTCACGCCCCGCGTCCGTTGGATCCGCCCTGCGCGTGCGCCGGGCGAGTGCGGCGGATTGCCGGAACTTCGCCGAGGCGCCCCAGCAGCGACGTGATTCGTCGCTCCGGCAGCGCAAGTACCCGCAGCGCGAGCGCGACCAGCCGCCGCTCGAGTTCCGGCGCCTGTTTCGGCGACTGCGCCACTTCGACCAGCGCACCGACGAGCGCCCATTCGAGGAAGCTCATGCCGTTTTCCAATGCCGACGGTGCGACGTCGCCGGCGGCGATCATCGCCTGCACGTCGCGCACGGCGAAAGGGCCGCACGCCCGGCGAAGAGCCTGCGCGAGCACCTGGGGCCGTTCGAGCATCCACGGCAGCGCCGGATGCGCGCACAGCATGCGGAACGTCCGCGCGAGACTGGCGACGAGCACCCACGACTTGTCGTCGGCCTGCGCGAAGCCGACTTCCATCTCCGCCGAGAATTCGCGCATCGACTCCTCGATGCCGGCAGCAAGCACGGCCTCGGTGGACGCGAAGTGGTGGTAGAAGGTGCCGTGCGCGACGTCGGCGCGGTCGGTGACGGCGCGAACCGTCAGCCCCGCAACCCCTTCGTCTTCGAGCAATGCGCGGGCGGCATCGATAAGGGCGGCGCGGGTCTTGCGGCTTCGCCGCGACGGCCTGTCGAAGTCCCCCTCGCCCGGACGCGGCGTCGGAGCGGCGGCGCTGCCGACCGTGATACCCACGCGATTCCGGGGGCTTGCGCCGCCCGAGACGGCTGGTAACGACGAGCTTTCGGAGGAGCGGCGAAGGATTGACATAACGTCGATAACCGACGTATCGTCGATTTTCGACACCCTGTCAAGCTCCTTCCGGGGGTCGTGTCCTGGAAAGATTCGATCCCTCTCTGCGGATCGTCCGCGCCGTGTCCCTGGCAGGAGCGCGCGAAATCCGTGTGATGATCGTTACTCCCCGAGGTGACTCAGCGTCTCTCGCATCGCGAGGCTGGAAACATTGATGACTCCGCTGAACGGCGTGTTCATCTCCAGGATGAGAAGGATGGCACCAGAGGCGGACAGCGCGCAGACGAAGAGCGCTGCGATGACCGTTGCATTGCGGGGGGCGAACAGGCTGAACGTCGCGAAGATGACGACGAGCCACGTCACCAGCACGACCAGCAGGGTCGCCGGGATCGTATCCTCGCGTTGCGAGTGCATCAGCGCGCGGGTCATATCGATGTCATTGTTCATCTGCAGAGCGCGAGCCTTGAGGCCGTCCTGGGTGGCACCGGCGGCGGGCAGTGCCCAGAGGTTCGCATCGATGCTCTCTGCGATGAAGGCTGCGCGTGCGCCATTCGCATTGTTCTGCTCCGCCTTGCGCCCGGAGAACAGCCGATCAATGCGTTCGGCATAGGAAGACTTGAGCAGTGCGCGGATCTCTTTCGTCGCCGGTCCATATTCGGCAAGCGTCCGGTCGAGCATCAGGACTTTTGCGGCGTTGTCCGTAAGCTCATCGTCGATCCGGTCGAACGAGGTCTTGGCAGCCGAAATCAGCAGGCTGAGGACCAGTGCGGCGATCGTGGCAACCAGGCCGGTCGCCAGCCGCACGACCTCTTTCGTCTCGGGCGCCAGATGGTGCTCGGGTAGAACATCACGAAGCCAGAGGCCGAGTGCGGCGCTCGCGGCAACGCAGATCAGGACGATCGAGGCGATGACGGGCGGGCTCATCATTCAGAATACGCTGGCTCCTCGTGGCGGCGTTCGCGAGAACCGCAAAAGAACGTCCGGCAATCCGTTCGGATTGCCGGACGTTTCCGTTGATCGAAGGTGATGAAGTCGTAGCCCTCCACCACCGTACTCATCGGGACAGTTGCGCCTAGTTGCCGGAGCCGTGGCTGGCTGCCTCGGCCTCCGCCATGCGCTTGCCCATCTCGGCCTTGACGGCATCGAGGTTGAAGCTGGCTCCCTTCTGCATCGGCGGGTAATCGAGGAAGGTCTGCAGCTCCTTGCCCATCACCTGCTGGACGAACACGAACCGCCAGAACTGGAACTTGAACCAGTCGAAGTACTGCTGCGACCCTTGCTTCGTGCCGTTTTGCGGCCATCCCTGGCGCTCGAACGGATCGAGTCGGAGGTTCGTCAGGTAAGGCACGTCCACGTGCGTTTTCTCCCCGAGCCATCCGGCCGGCTGGTCGATGAAGCGATACTTGAAGTCGTCGATGCGAATCGCGCCGACGGTGCTCTCGCCCAGGTAGAAAATCTCGTGACGCGCCGACGGACCCTTGCCGGTGATGGCGGCCATCTGGTCATAGCCGTCCAGATGGTTCTTGTAGGTACGATCGCCGAGCTTCACTCCCTTCAGGAGCTGGTCGGTGATGTCCGGATTGCCGGCCGCATCCAGGAAGGTCGGAAACCAGTCGAGGCCCGAGAAAATGCCGTTCTGCACGGAGTCGGCCGGAACGTGGCCGGGCCAGCGCAGCAGCGCAGGCACTCGGAAGCCGCCTTCCATGATCGTTCCCTTGGACTGCGCGAACGGGGTCGTTCCTCCGTCAGGCCAGGTAAAAAGCTCGGTACCGTTGTCGGTGGTGAAGACGACGATGGTGTTGTCGTCGACCCCGAGATCCTTGAGCTTCTGCATCACCAGCCCGATGTCGTCATCGAGCTGCGCCATGCCGGCTTCTTCTTCCGACCAGCCGTTCTCTGCATTCCGCATCTTCTCGTACTTCTCGGAGAGATGCGTGACGATGTGCATGCGCGTCGGGTTGAGCCACAGGAAGAACGGCTTGTTCTCTGTTTTGGCTTTCTCCACGAACTTGAACGCGGAATCGCGGAACTCGTCGTCCACGGTCTCCATCCGTTTCGGATAGAGCGTGCCGGCGTCTTCGATCTTCTGCTTGCCGACCTTGCCCCAGCGCGGCATTTCGGTCGGATCATCCGTGTCGCTGGCCCAGCTGTGGACCATGTTGCGCGGGCCAACCTTATTCAGCAGCTCCTGGGGATAGTTGGGATGGGCCGGGTCTTCCATCGCGTCGAGGTGGTAGAGGTACCCGAAGAACTCATCGAAGCCGTGCACGGTGGGCAGGAACTCGTTCAGGTCGCCGAGGTGGTTCTTGCCGAACTGCCCCGTCGCGTAACCCTGCGCCTTGAGCGCGGTGGCGATCGTGCAGGCCTCGGCTGGCAGTCCCATCTTGGCGCCGGCCTGACCAACGGTGGTCATGCCTGTGCGGATGGGCAGCTCGCCTGTGACGAAGTTCGCGCGACCCGCCGTGCAGCTCGCTTCGGCGTAATAGTCGGTGAACAGCATCCCTTCCTTGGCGAGCTTGTCGAGGTTCGGCGTCCGCCCCGCCATCATGCCGTGGTTGTAAGCACCGATGTTCCACATTCCGATGTCATCGCCCATGATGACGACGATGTTCGGTTTCTTGTCCGCCGCGAGGGCTGTCGTAGCGGTCAAAATGAAGAGCGGGATCGCCAGCGCCGCCAGCCGCAGTCCGCTGCGACGCGGGATCTCGTGTCCGCGATGATTCATGAGTCTCCTTTTTCCGGGAAGCGATGGATGACAATCGAGGCTATCGGGCGGGATGAATCCCCGTGAATGGGAAATCGCGTAAGCGACCGATCCCGCCCCGGATATCGAAGTATGCTCCCCGATCCTAACCCTGGATGATTCCCGTCCCGGGTAGTTACCTGGAGCGCACGCGCGCAACGGCGCTCTTCCACCCTGCGTAGAGCGCCTCGCGTTCGGACTTTTTCATTTTCGGCCTGAAGACGCGGTCGACCTTGCGCACGGCTTCCAGGTCCCTGGCGCTCTTCCACAAACCCGCGCCGACGCCGGCAAGAAACGCAGCGCCGGCAGCCGTCGTCTCGATCACGGTGGGCCGGTCCACTGCGACGCCGATCACGTCAGCCTGAAACTGCATGAGGAAGTCGTTGGCAGCCGCGCCCCCGTCGACCCGCAGCACCTTCAGCGTGCGCTTCGAATCGGCGGCCATTGCATCGACGACGTCGCGCGTCTGGTACGCCAGCGACTCCAGCGTCGCGCGTACGAGGTGGTCGCGGGTGACGCCGCGCGTGAGGCCGACGATCGCACCGCGTGCGTCGGCGTCCCAGTACGGCGCGCCCAGCCCGGCAAACGCGGGAACGACGTACGCCCCTAGCGTGGAATCCACTCGCCGTGCAGCCGCTTCGCTGTCGGAGGCCTTCTCGAGAATGCGAAGCCCGTCGCGCAGCCACTGGATCGCCGCGCCGGCGATGAACACCGATCCCTCCAGCGCGTAAGCCGGGCCTCCGTCGGCGCGGCAGCACAGCGTCGTCAGCAGGCCGTGCTTCGATTCGAGCGGCTTGTCTCCGCTGAACATCATCAGGAAGCAGCCCGTGCCGTAAGTGTTCTTCACCATGCCGGGTGCGGTGCAGGCCTGGCCGTACATTGCAGCCTGCTGGTCACCGGCCACGCCGGTGATCGGCACCGACCCGGCGCCGACGAGCCCGGGCTGCGTCTCGCCGAAGCTGCCGGCCGACGCACGAACATGCGGAAGCATTGCTTCGGGAACGCGCAGCAGGCGGCACAGCGCTCCGTCCCACGTCAGCGTGCGAATGTTGAAGAGCATCGTGCGCGATGCGTTGGTGTAATCGGTCGCGTGCACCTTGCCGCCGGTCAGCTTCCAGATGAGCCACGAGTCGACCGTGCCGAACGCCAACTCTCCTTTTTCGGCTCGCGCGCGCGCACCGCGCACGTTGTCGAGAATCCACGCGACTTTGGTTCCCGAGAAATACGGGTCGAGCACGAGGCCGCTCTTGCGCCGGACTTCCTTCTGCGCGCCGCGCTTTCGAAGCTGCTCGCAGACCGCGGCGGTGCGACGGTCCTGCCACACGATCGCGCGATGAATCGGTTTTCCGCTGCGCCGGTCCCAGACGACCGTCGTCTCGCGCTGGTTGGTGATACCGATGCCCGCGAGCTCGGCAGGTTTCGCCTTGGCCGTTGCCAGGGCCCTGGCGATCAGCGCATGCGTGACCGTCCAGATCTCCTCGGCATCGTGCTCCACCCACGCCGGTTTCGGATAGTGCTGACGGAACTCGCTGTAGGCACGCGAGCGCACGCGTCCGCGCTCGTCGAACACCATCACCGTCGAACCCGTCGTGCCCTGGTCGATCGCGAGAACGTAGCGCGCCATGCCTGACCTCCGCCGGCCGATCATGTCGGCGAAGCGCTGCCGTGGCGAGGCGCGCCGCTGCGGATTCAGTGTCCGCCGCGGCCGTGGCCACCGCCTGCGACGCCCGCGTGGCCGCCGCCGCCGGAGGGATGCGCCGCTGCGCCCGCGGAGTGAGAGCCTCCGCCGTGCATGCCGTGGGCACCGCCCATCATGGGAGAACCGCCGCCGTGAGGTGCGCGCGCAATCTGCGCACCGCCGCCGTGATGGCCGCTCATCATCTGCGAGGGGCCGCCGTGAGGACCCGCGCTCATCCGAGATCCGCCATGCGGTGCGCCGGTCACATGCGGACCGGCCCCGTGAGGCCCACCGGTCGCGCGAGCCACTGCGCCGTGACGGGATCCCGTCGCATGCGCTTGTCCGCCGTGAGGCCCGCCCGCCGCATGCTGCCCTGCCGCCGCGGCAGGGCCTCTTGCGTGGGAGCTCACCGGCGCGGCGTGACGACCGGAGCCGGATTCGTGGTTGGTACCGCCGCGAGTCGCGGCCGCGTCGCTCCTTCCATGCCCGCCATGCCCGGCGCCGCCTTCTCGCGCGGCGCTGCCCGGGACAGCGGCCTGCACGCCACGCCCGCCGCCTGCGCCGCCGCGAGCTGCGGCCAGCGCGCCGGCTCCGCCTCCGCGGTAGAAGCGCTGTACCGTCGTACTGCGGTACGAGACATCGCGGCGGTGAAAAGGATCGTGCTGCCACGGCGTGACGTGGGACGCGTAGCCATCTCGCCAGTACCTGTCACCCGCATAGTAGCCGCCGCCCCAGCGGTACGGGTAGATCACGTGGTGGTCCCAGTCGAGGTCTCCGACGAACAGTGCGCCGATCGAAAGACCGATTCCGAACGTGACGAACGGCGCAACGTCCACGGCAACGGCCGGAAACAGCGGCGGGTAGTAGACGACGACCGGCGGCGGGCCGAACACGACGAGAGGGTTGTACACCGGCACGAACAATTCGGTCGGGCTGACCGGAACGATGCGTACGATGCGCGCGGGTGGCGGCACGACGTAATACGGAGGCGGAGCACCGGCGTAACGAGGCCCCGCCCGCGGCGGCGCAGGTTCGGTGATCACCTTCTGCTGGCTCGTGGTCTTCAGCGTGCCGTGATCGCAGGCGCGGTTTCGCATCACCTGCACGGCGTTGAGCACGTCGTTCTGCTGCGCGAGGAACGCATCGCCGAGGTCGCGCGTCCACTCCGGATCTTCGCCCATCAGCTTGATGGCCCCGGTCGCGTGCACGAGCGCGCCCACGCTGATGTCCCAGTGCCGGCCGGCAATCGCGTCGTCCAGGGCTTTTCCCGTCAGGTTCGGATGGTTCCTGACGAACTGCGCAGCTTCGGCGACTTCGGCCGGATACGTCGCGGCCATCAGCACGTCCTGCAACAGCGGATCGGGATAGAGCGCGACCGGCGCGACCATCTGCTCGAGACGTTCGGCCGAAAAATCGGGTGCGGACGGCGGGGAAGGCCCTGCTTGCGGCGCAGAACCGGGCGCGGAGGCAGGTTCGGGCGATGCCGACGGCGACGATGCGGGCACGTTCGAATCGCCCGCCGGCGAAGGCGATGAGCTGCCTTGGCCGGAAACATCGACCGCGGCTACCGGCCCGGCCGTGGGAATCGGCGGCTTGTCGCAGCCGCCAATCGCGCACGCGATCGGCAGAGCCAGTGCCAGGCTGCTGCGGCACAGCATCGAGAGGATTCGAGGACGGACAGGAGCTTTCACGTGGCGTCTCCGGCGCGTGCCGTCGCAAAATTGGAGGGCTACGCGGTCCTTTCAGGATGGAGGCGCCAGTGCAGGCGCGCAACGGGTGCGGCGGCGCGCATGGAGCACGTAGCGCCCTCGATCGGGTAAAAACCCGTTCGAAGTGCTGTCATTGCGCCAGTTGCGCCGAACTCGCGAGATGAGGGGATGCGAACGCGTCCACATGCGACGCGGCGCGAGAGCGATGAAGCAACCGAAGGGAAGTAGAAGGTCGCGGCGAGGACGGGAGAGCCGAAGCTCTCCCGTCCCGCTGCAGCAGGTCGTGTCTTTACGGGGCGACCGGGCCGACTGCCTTGAAGCCCTTGGCGGCGTCGTTCTTCTTCTCCGTGCCTGGAGTGAAGTCGGTCGTCCAGCATGCGCCTTCGCTGTTGAGCATCTGCACCGTCAGCGACTGGTCGACGTCGAAGAACACACTGGTGTTGAATGCCGGCGGCAGCGTCAGGTTCGCGCCGGTGGCCTTCAGCTTGAGCGATGACTTGCCGTCGGTGCTGGCCTTGATCTTGACGCTCGTGACGCCGTCGGAGGCTCCCGCCTTGTCGCTGTACTTGGCCTGGCCCGGCTTGGCCGTCCACGGCGGCGAGCCCGCCGCAATGTTGTACGACCCGACCAGGCTCGGCACATCACTCTGCCTGTCGTAGATGCACAGCGCGTAGGTGGTCGTCGACGTCGGCGTGCCGATGTCGGCGTTGTCGACCGCCTCACCCTTCTTCCAGCCCCACTTCACGCTGCTCTTGGGCCCGTTGGCGTTCTTGATGCCGATGCTGAACTTGCCGGCTGCGAAGCAGCTCGAGGCATCGACCGGCGTACTGGAGTGCTGGCAACCCGTCAGACCGTTGCAGCTGTCGACGGTGCACAGGTCGCCGTCGTCGCAGTTGGTGGTGCTGCCACCTCCGCAGACGCCGGCGGTGCAGGTCTCACTGCTCGTGCACATGGCGCCGTTGCTGCAGGCGCTTCCATCCGGATCGTTCGCCGTGCAGTTGTCGGCCGCCTCGTTACAACTCTGCGCACAGTTGCCGTCGCCGTTGGGGCCGGGGCACGGATCGCCGGCGTGCGTGCAGACTCCTGCCTGGCAGCTGTCGCTGCCGTTGCAGAACAGGTTGTCGTCGCACGACGTCGCATCCGCCTTGTGGTTGACGACGCAGGTTCCCGTGCCGTTGCACGAATCCGGATCGTCGCAGACACCCGAGCTCGGGTCGCCGCACGCCGTTCCCGCGTTCTGGAAAGCGTCGGCCGGGCAGGCCGCAGCCGCTCCGGTGCAGCTCTCTGCCGAGTCGCACACTCCCGTGGCGGCGCGGCAGACCGTCGTCGAAGGCTGGAATGCATCGGCCGGGCACGCCGCATCGGTGCCAGTGCAGTTCTCCGCCGTATCGCAGGCACCGGCGGTCGAACGGCACACGGTGGTCGACGCCTGGAATGCATCGGCAGGGCACGCCCCGTCGGTTCCGGTGCAGCTCTCTGCCGTGTCGCACGCTCCGTTGGCGCCGCGGCAGACCGTCGTCGAAGCCTGGAACGAATCGGCCGGGCACGCCCCATCGGTTCCGGTGCAGCTCTCTGCCGTGTCGCAGACTCCGTTGGCGCCGCGGCAGACCGTCGTCGAAGCCTGGAACGTATCGGCAGGGCACGCCCCGTCGGTTCCCGTGCAGTTCTCCGCCGTATCGCAGACTCCGCTCGAGCTGCGGCAGACCGTCGTCGAAGCCTGGAACATATCGGCAGGGCACGCCCCGTCGGTTCCCGTGCAGTTCTCCGCCGTATCGCAGACTCCGTTGGCGCTGCGGCAGACCGTCGTCGAAGCCTGGAACGTATCGGCAGGGCACGCCCCGTCGGTTCCCGTGCAGTTTTCCGCCGTGTCGCAGACTCCGTTGGCGCCGCGGCAGACCGTCGTCGAAGCCTGGAACGTATCGGCAGGGCACGCCCCGTCGGTTCCCGTGCAGTTCTCCGCCGTATCGCAGACTCCGTTCGAGCTGCGGCAGACCGTCGTCGAATCCTGGAAGGAGTCGGCCGGGCATGCAGCCGAATTGCCAGGGCAACTCTCGGCTACGTCACAGACGCCGCCGGCTCCGCGGCATTCGGTGGTCGACGGCTCGAACGAATCCGCCGGGCACGCGGCGGAAGAACCCGTGCAGCTCTCGGCGATGTCGCAGACGCCGCCCGAAGTGCGGCACTCGGTGGACGAGGCCTGGAACGAATCGGCAGGGCACGCCGCCGAGTTGCCGGTGCAGTTCTCGGCCACGTCGCAGACACCGCCCGAAGCGCGGCACTCGGTCGACGAAGCCTCGAACGAATCGGCCGGGCACGCTGCCGAATTGCCGGTGCAGTTCTCGGCCACGTCGCAGACACCGCCCGAGACGCGGCACTCCGTGTCGGAGCTCTGGAACGAGTCAGCCGGACACGCTGTCGAATTGCCGGTGCAGTTCTCGGCTACGTCACAGACGCCGCCCGATGCGCGGCACTCGGTGTCCGAGCTCTGGAACGAATCAGCCGGGCACGCTGCCGAATTGCCGGTACAGTTCTCGGCCACGTCGCAGACGCCGCCCGAAGCGCGGCACTCGGTGTCCGAGCTCTGGAACGAATCAGCCGGACACGCGGCAGAGTTGCCAGTGCAGTTCTCGGCCACGTCACAGACACCGCCCGAAGCGCGGCACTCGGTCGACGAGGCCTGGAACGAATCGGCAGGGCAAGCTGCCGAATTGCCGGTGCAGTCCTCGGCAACGTCGCAGACACCGCCCGAAGCGCGGCACTCCGTGTCGGAACTCTGGAACGAGTCAGCCGGACACGCTGTCGAATTGCCGGTGCAGGTCTCGGCTACGTCGCAGACGCCGCCCGAAGTGCGGCAAACCGTGGTGGAATCCTGGAACGAATCCGCGGGGCACGCGGCCGACGCGCCGGTGCAGTTTTCCGCGACATCGCAGACGCCGCCCGAAGCGCGGCACTCGGTGTCCGAGCTCTGGAACGAATCAGCCGGGCAAGTCGCCGAGTTGCCGGTGCAGTTCTCGGCGACGTCGCAGACGCCGCCCGATGCGCGGCACTCGGTCGAGGATGAAACGAACGAATCGGCCGGACATGCCGCCGAGTTGCCGGTGCAGTTCTCGGCAACGTCGCAGACGCCGCCCGAAGCGCGGCACTCGGTCGAAGACGAAACGAACGAGTTGGCCGGACAGTCGACGCTCGTGCCGTCGCAGGTTTCGGCAATGTCACAGACGCCGGCCGAGCCACGGCACTCCGTCGTCGTCGGCTCGACGAGATCGGCCGGGCAGGCTCCCGACGATCCGGTGCACTGCTCGGCGATGTCGCAGACACCGGTTGCCGAGCGGCAGACCGTGCTCGACGACACGAAAGAATCGGACGGACACGTCGCGGTGTTGCCGGTGCAGTTCTCGGCAACGTCGCAGACGCCGCTCGAATCGCGGCACGTGGTGGTCGAGGCCACGAAGCTGTCGGCCGGACAGGCCGCCGACGTGCCGGTGCAGTTTTCGGCAACATCGCAGACACCGCCCGAGTTGCGGCAGGTCGTCGTGGAAGAGACGAACGAATCGGCCGGACAGGCCGCGCTCGTGCCGGTGCAGTTCTCGGCCACGTCACAGATTCCGCCCGAGTTGCGGCAGGGGGTCGTCGAGGCGACGAGGGTGTCGCCCGGACAGGCTGCCGATGTTCCGGTGCAATTCTCGGCGGAGTCGCAGATGCCCGCTGAGTTGCGGCAGGTGGTCGTCGAGGCGACGAAGGTGTCGGCCGGACACGCGGCCGATGTTCCCGAGCAGTTCTCGGCCGAGTCGCAGATGCCCGCCGAGTTGCGGCAGGTGGTGGTCGAGGCGACGAAGCTGTCGCCCGGACAGGCTGCCGATGTTCCCGTGCAGTTCTCGGCGGAGTCGCAGATGCCGGCCGAGTTGCGGCAGGCGGTCGTCGACACGACGAAGGAATCGCCAGGACAGGAGCCGCTCGCGCCGGTACATTTCTCTGCCGTGTCGCAGATACCCGCCGAGGCACGACAGGTGACCGTGCTCGCGGTGAAGGTGCAGGTTCCCGAACAGCAGTTGTTGGCTGCACCGTTGTTGACGCCGTTGTCGCAGGACTCGCCGCTCTCGGTGACGCCGTTGCCGCACACTCCGCTGACCGTCAGCGTGACGTTGGCGCTGGTCTGGTTGTTGTTCCCGGCGTCGTGGCCCGAAACCGTGAACGTATAGCTGCCGGCGGGAGTCGCCGTAGTCGTGGTGATGGTCAACACGGAGTCGGCGTTCGTGCCGCCGGTCGAGGCTGACGGGTTCGGAACGTAATTCGAGGTCACACCGGTGGGCGTTCCACCCGCGAACGTAGGCGCGTTGTAGGTGACGGTGATCGCACCACCACCGGTGCGCACGCCGTTGATCGAAAACGTGGCGCTTCCGGCTGTGCCGGCGCTCAATGCTCCCGTTTGAGTTCCTACGTTGATGCCGGCGAAGGTTCCCGCCGCCTCCGCGCTCGCCGCTCCGAAGAGCGAAGCCGTCATCAACACTGCAGCGAAGAATAGATTCGAGCGTCTGAAGCTCATTCGATACCCCTTTTTTTCCCCACGCCCGCGTGCCCGGCACACGACGTGACCAACAAGAATCGTTGGGCCCCTCGGCAAGCGCGGACGACCATCCTCGTCCTTGGACAAACCTGATCAGGATCCGGACAATTCCCCACCGGAACCCGGGTTGCCCCGCACCGCCACTGGGTCGGATACCACAGAGCCCGTCCCACGAGAAAGGCTTTCTGAGGAAATCTTCCGGACTTCATGAGCCCGGGCACAGACGACTTTGCGGACCGGGATTCAGGGCCGGCGACTGAACGGCCGGTCAGCGAGCATCTCGGCCAGCAGGGCCTGCATCCTGGCGCGGACCGTATCGGCGATGTCGTCGACGGTTGCCGGGCCTGCGGACACCGAGACCTGGCTCAATGGCGCCCCTAGACACACCGACCATGCCAGCGGCAGCGGCAGCAGGCCGAACAGGCCGAACAGTGGAAACTGCAGCGTGCACGGCAAGCCCCCAATGTGCCCGAGCAGCGCGAAGCTTTCCTCGCTGCCGATCACTGCTCCCGGAACGATCGCGGATTCGCACGCAACTGCCGCCTCGAGGACCGCGGTACCTTCGAATCGCGCGAGACGATAACGACGATCGTAAGTCTTGGACGAGGCCGAGCGGCCCTCGGGAAACGCCAGCACGATGCCTCCGCGTTCGAGCACAGCTGCCGCGTTGTCGGCTGTGGCCGGGACGAGCCCGATTTTCCTAAGGAAATCGCTGATCCACGGCAGTTCGGGGAGTTCCTCGTGCCACAGCACCGCCATCGGCCTGCATCCGGCTCCCGGCTGCCCGTGGCGAAGCCAGGCCCACAGCACGACGGCTTCGACCGGCAGCGGCCAGCCGCTGCGGTTGAGCAGCACGAGGACGCCGCGATCCTGCGGAAGCTCCCGGTTCGGGCGGCCGCCGAGTCCGACCCAGCGCGAAGCGGACAGGTGGACGACCTCGCCGAAGGCGTCGGCCGCCCTCTCGTCGAAGCCAAGCTCGCCGACTGCCGGCCCCGCCAGCCACGACGCGACGAGGCCGCTCGGGCCGCCGGAGGTCAGCTCCCGGGCAAGCCGGGCGCCGCGCCGCCAGGATTCGCGCACGAGGTCGAGGGCCAGCTCTCCGGCCGGGCCGAGGCCCTGCTGCCGTCGCCCGAGTTCCCGGTCGACGCGGTCTTCGAGGTCGGCAAGGCGCGCCACGAAGAGGTCCGCTATCCTCTGAGTCGCGCCGGAGGCGCTGGAGTGACCCGCGCCGGAAGCGCCAAGGCGACCCGCGCCGGCCGCGCCGGCCGTGCCGGCGCGAGCCGGGCTCGACGACCGGGCTCGCTGCGAGGACTCCATTGGAAGGACCGATGATCGAACCCTCCGCTACATGATGCAACGGGCGCCGCTGCGCTCCGCCCGCGCTGGCGCCGATATTCTCCCGCAAAAGGTCGAATGCCCGGGATGCCCGTAGCTGGCGCACGTACTTGCGCCGTACTACAGGCCAAGGCCGTGCCCGCGCGCATCCTCTTTCTTACCGGCAAGGGCGGCACCGGAAAGTCGACCATCGCACGAGCGCTTGCCGCCGAAGCCGTGGCCCAGGGACGGCCGGCCCTTGTCATCTCGATGCCGCCGTCTTCGGATCCGCGCCGCCACGCGCGCGTCGCTGCGAGCCACCGCCCTGCGTGGGAAGAGAAGACGCTCGACGAAAAGAGCGACCTCGAGGCTTTCCTCAACCGTGTCCTCGGCTTCCGGTTCCTGGCCAGGCGGCTGCAGTCCAGCGGGACGTTCGCGGCCGTCGCCGCTGCGGCGCCCGGCCTTCGCGACCTCGTCGCGCTCGCTGCCGTCGCGCACGAAGCGCGTCGCCGGCGCGGCCTCGTCATCGTGGACGCGCCGTCGAGCGGCCACAGTGCACCGATGCTGGAGGCGCCGCGCCGCGTGCTCGACCTCGCGCCGTTCGGCCCCGCGGCCGGCGAAGCGCGCCGCGCCCTCGCCCTGCTCGTCGATCCCCGCTCGTTCGTCGCGCTGCTGATCGCGACGCCCGAAGAGCTGGCAATCACCGAGGTGCTTGCGCTTCGCGACGACGTTGCCGTTGCCGGCGTCGCGGCTTCCAACGTCATCGTCAACGGTTGCTGGCCCGCGTACGTAAACGATACGGAGGCGGCGCGACTGCTCGCAGAGACGGGCTCGAGCGACGTTGCGCTGCACTGGCAGCGTCACGTGCGGCAGCGTGAGCTGGTCGCGCTGCTCGAGGAAACCGTCGGACCCTGCGTGCGACTTCCCTTCGTTTTCGATCCCGGCCACCGGCAGTTGCCGCGCGAAGCGGCCGCCGCGCTCCTGGCCTCGCTCGATCGCGCGGCCGCATGAGCACGCGAGTGCGAGTTTCGAAGCGCCGCCCCCCGGCGCGCAGCGCAAAACGCAAGCAACGCGACGATGACGCCGCGCCGCGGGACGGCGCGCGGTCGCTTCTCGATGCACTCGCCGGCAAGCGCCTGGTCGTGCTCGTCGGCGAAGGCGGAGTCGGCAAGACGTCGATGTCGGCGGCGATCGCGTGGGCTCGCGCGACGGCCGGCGAGCGCGTCGCGGTGCTCACCGTCGATCCGGCACCGCGCCTCGGCGACGCTCTCGGCGTGCCGGCCTTCGATGCGGAGCCGAGCACGGTGGCGTTGCCTTCGGCCGGCGGGTCGCTGGTCGCCATGCGCCTGGACGTCAAGCACACCTTCGATCGCATGGTGCTGCGACACGCACCGTCGCCCGCGGCGGCGCAGGCACTTCTCGACCACCCGATCTACCGCGCGATCGCCGGCCAGCTCGGCGGAACGGACAGCTACATGGCGCTGCAGCGCCTGCACGAGATCACCGACGAAGCCAGGCACGACTGCCTCGTGCTCGACACGCCGCCGGCGGCGAACGCGCGCGAGCTGCTGGCGGCTCCCGAGCGCCTGGCCGGACTTCTCGACACCGGCGCACTGTCGATCCTGGCCGAGCCGGCGCGCATCGTCGCGCGCGCCGGGGGCACCGTCGCACGCGCGACGTTCTCGCTGCTGCTGGCGGCCGTCGAGCGCGTCACCGGAACGTCGCTGCAACGCGACGTCGGCGATTTCGTGCGGCTGTTCGAAGGGCTCGTCGGCGGGCTCGAAGGGCGCGCGCGCGACATCGATGCGCTGCTTCGCGCGCCGCAGACGGCGTTTGTGCTCGTCACGCGGCCGCGCATCGCCGACATCGAGACGGCGCTGCACCTGCGGCGCGATCTCGAGGACGCGGGCATCGGCCTTGCCGCCATCGTCGTCAATCGCGCGACACCGGCCCGGCAGGACGCTTCGCCGCGGCCGCGCGCCGGCCGTGCGAAGCGGCACTCGCCGCTACCTCCACGACTTGCCGCCGCAGCGCGGCAGATGGAGTCCGAAGTCGCTGCGCTTCGCGACGCCGACGCCGCCGCGATCGCGGCGCTGCGCGATCAGTGCAGATTGCCGGGCAACCCTTGCGTATTCGTGATTCCCGCCAGTGAGAGTGACGTCGTGTCGATTGCCGGCGTGGCGATGCTGGCCGCCAGGCTCGGCGCGCCATCGGCGCAGTAGGAAGACCGCGCTCAGTCGTGCGAAGGCCGCCCGCGGCGGTGCGTCGCGCGTTTCCTGGTGTGCTTTGCGGCGCTGTCGGACGAATCCGAGGCCGCCTGCTCCTCGATCACGCGATCGAGCTTGCGCGAAAGGTTGGCCAGCGTCACCTGCATGACGTCGAGCTGGCGCCGCAGCGCCTGGACGTCGCGACGCGACGGCAGCCCGGCAAGCCCGAGCACGGCGGCGACGTTGCTGTCGACGACGTCCCGCGTCTGCGCAGCGCCCTGCGCGAGATGACCGGCCGCGCTTACGACGCGACTCTCGCCGAAGATCCTCGAAAGCTCCTGAAAGGCGCCGACGAGCGCTGATTCGACACCGCGACGAGCCATCGGCGCGACTATAGGCGAGAGGAAGCTCCCCGGCCACCCCGCCCCGGAAAGCTCCGGGGCGGGGCGCGAAGGGGCTACGGACCGACGGCCTTGTACTCGGTCGCCGTGTTCTTCTTGGTGATGTCGGGGTTGAACGTCGTCGACCAGCAGGTGCCAGCGCTGTTGAGCATCTGCGCGATCATCGCCGGGTTCTGTTTGAAATACTGGCCGGGATCGCCGGTGTCGATGGGAGCGGGCAGCACAAGGCTGCTGCCCGAAGCCTTGAGCGAGATGCTCGAGCTGCCGACGTCGGGTGAGGCCTTCGCCTTGATCGACGTGATACCGTCGTTGCTTCCGGCCTTGTCACTGAACTTCGCCGTGATCCCTTTGACGCTCCACGACGCCGAGCCGCCAGGGACCGTATAGGACGCGACGAGGTAGGGCGCAGCGCCCGACTCGTCGTAGATGCACAGCGAATAGTCGGTGCTCGAGTCCGGGCTGCCCAGAGCCGTGTTCGGCACCGGCTGCTGGCCCTTTTTCCACTGCCATTTGAGCTGCGTTTTATTCGTCGAGTTCACCACGAAGAGCTGCGTCTTGCCCGCATCCAGGCAGGAGCCGGGGGCCACGGGTGTTCCCGTGTGGACGCAGCCGTTCACGCTGTCGCAGGTGTCGACGGTACACAGGTTGCCGTCGTCGCAGTTGGTCGTGCTGCCGCCTCCGCAGACGCCGCCGGTGCACGTCAGACCGCTCATGCACGCGTCGTCGCCGCTGCACGGTGTTCCGTTCGCATCCGGCGCAGTGCAGCTGTTCGTCACCTCGTCGCAGCTTTCTGCGCAGTTGCTGTCGCCGTCCGGGCCGGGGCACGGGTCGCCGGTGTGGGTGCATACGCCGGCCGAGCAGCTGTCGCTGCCGTTGCAGAACAGGTTGTCGTCGCACGAGGTGGCATCCGGCTTGTGGTTGGCCGCGCAGCCTCCCGCGCCGTCGCAGGTATCCGCATTGTCGCAGGAACCGGTGCTCGAATCCCCGCATGCTGTCGTGTTCGGTTCGAAGTTCGGCTGGCACGCTCCGGCGCCGTTGCAGGTGTCGGGATTGTCGCAGGCCGTATCGGCGTTGGAGCCGCACGAGGCGCCGGCAGACTTGAGCGTGTCGCCCGGGCAGGAGCCGGCGCCGTCGCAGGTCTCGGCGATGTCGCATTCTCCGGTGGCGGCGCGGCACACGATCGTGTTCGGCGCCAGGTTGGCACTGCAGTGGCCCGAGCCGTCACAGGTGTCGGCGTGGTTGCAGACCAAGTCGGTATTGCTGCCGCACGAGGTGCCGCTGAGCTTCAGCGTATCGGCCGGGCACGCGGCCGCCGACCCGCTGCAGTTCTCGGCAACGTCGCACTCGCCGGTCGCCGCGCGACAGAGCGCAGTCGACGCCGCGAAGGAGTCGCCCGGACAGGCAGCATCGCTGCCGCTGCAGTTTTCGGCTGTGTCGCAAATGCCGGCCGATGGACGGCACACCGTGGTCGATGCGACGAAGGAGTCGGACGGACACGCGGCACCCGCGCCGGTGCAGTTTTCCGCGGTATCGCAGACTCCTGCCGATGCGCGGCAGACCGTGCCCGAATCGTGCATCGCATCAGCCGGGCATGCGGCATCGCTGCCGCTGCAGTTTTCCGCCAGGTCGCAGACGCCGCCGGCGCCGCGGCACACCACCGTCGATGCCTCGAAGTCATCGGTCGGGCACGCCGGGTCGCTGCCGCTGCAGCTCTCCGCCGTGTCGCAGACTCCTGCGGACGGGCGGCACATCGTCGTCGACGGATGGAAAGAATCGGACGGACATGCGCCGTCGGTTCCGGTGCAACTTTCCGCGACGTCACAAACACCCGTCGAGCTGCGACAGACGGTCGTCGACGGCTCGAAGGTGTCGGCCGGACACGCTGCATCGGTGCCCGTGCAGCTTTCGGACAGGTCGCAGATGCTGACGGAGGAACGGCAGAGCGTCATCGAGCTCTGGAAGGCATCGGTCGGGCACGAGGCCGAGTTGCCGGTGCAGTTTTCGACGACGTCGCAGGCGCCGGCCGAAGCGCGGCACACGGTCGCGGAGGTCTCGAATGAGTTGGAGGGACAGTCCACCCCCACTCCAGTGCAGTTCTCCGCGACGTCACAGGCACCGGCGACACCGCGGCACTCGGTCGTCGAAGGCTCGACCGAGTCGGCGGGGCACGACGGCGACGACCCGCTGCAGCGCTCGACGATGTCGCAGACACCGGCGGCCCCTCGACAGGCGGTCGACGAGCTGGCGAAGGAATCCGTCGGGCACGACGCCGACGACCCGCTGCAGTTCTCGGCCACGTCGCAGACGTCGGCCGCATCGCGACAGACGGTGGACGAACCGACGAAGGCATCGGTCGGGCAATCGGCCGCGGACCCGGTGCAGCTCTCGGCCACGTCGCAGACATCGGCGATGTCGCGGCACACGGTGGTCGAAGCGACGAACGCGTCGTCGGGGCAGTCGGCCGCCGTGCCGGTGCAGTTTTCAGCCGTGTCGCAGACCCCGGCTGCGCTGCGGCATACCGTGGAGGAATCCTGCAGCACGTCGGCCGGGCACGCGGCGTCGGTGCCGTTGCAATTCTCGGCGGCGTCACAAACGCCCGCTGCCGCGCGGCACACGGTGTCGGTCGGTGACAGCGCGTCGTCGGGGCACGTCGTATCGCTGCCGTTGCAGTTTTCGTCGGGGTCGCACGCTCCGGTCGAAGCGCGGCACACCGTGGTGCTCGGCTTCACGGCATCGTCCGGACAGGCGGCACCGGAGCCCGTGCAGCTCTCGGCTGCGTCGCAGAGCGCGATCGCGTCTCGACAAGTCGTGTCCGAGCTCTGGAAGGAATCTCCCGGGCAGTCCGCGGCGGCGCCGGTGCAGTTCTCGGCGACATCGCACACTCCCGCGGAAGCGCGGCAGACGTTCGTCGCATCGAGCAGACTGTCGCCCGGACAGGCGGCCGAGGCGCCGGTGCAGTTCTCGGCGACGTCGCAAACTCCCGCGGAGGCGCGGCAGACGTTCGTCGCATCGAGCAGCGTGTCGCCCGGACAGGCGGCCGAGGCGCCGGTGCAGTTCTCGGCGACGTCGCACACACCCGCCGAAGCGCGACAGACGTTCGTCGCGTCGAGCACGATGTCCGCTGGACAGGCGGCCGAGGCGCCAGTGCAGTTCTCGGAAACGTCGCACACCCCCGCCGAAGCGCGGCAGGTCGTCGATGCCGAAACGAAGCTGTCGCCAGGACAGTTGATCGAGGCGCCGGTGCAGCGCTCCTGGCTATCGCAGACGCCGGCCGATGCACGGCAGATCGTCGTCGACGTGAGGAGTGCATCGGCCGGGCAATCCACCGACGCATTGGAGCACTTCTCGAGCGTGTCGCAGACGCCTGCAGCAGGCCGGCAGACGGTCGAAGGCGACAGGTTCGCGTCCGCAGGACAGGCAGCGGACGTGCCGGTGCACTGCTCGACCGCGTCGCAGACGCCGGCCGCAGCGCGGCATACTGTCGATGACGAAACGAAAACGTCTGCTGGACAGGCACCGGATGTGCCGGTGCAATTCTCGGCGACGTCGCAGGTCCCGGCGCCGGCGCGGCACACCGTCGTCGACGCGACAAAGGCGTCGGCGGGGCAGTCCGACGAAGCGCCGGTGCAGGTCTCGGCCGGATCGCAGACTCCGGTGGACGCACGACACGTCGTCGTCGAGCTCGAAAGCGAATCGGCCGGGCAGGTCGCACTCGCCCCGGTGCATTTCTCCGCCGGATCGCAGACTCCGGTCGACGCGCGGCAGGTGGTCGTCGAAGCAACGAGAGTGTCGGCAGGACAAGCAGCCGAAGTGCCCGTGCAGCTTTCGGCGATGTCGCAGACTCCACCAGACGGGCGGCACACGGTGGTCGAGGCCAGGAAAGCGTTGCCCGGACAGGCACCCGAAGTGCCGGTGCAATTCTCGGCGACGTCGCAGGAGCCGGCGGCGGCGCGGCAAACCGTGGTGCTGGCGGACAGCGTGTTCGAAGGGCAGCTCGACGTCACTCCGTCGCAGGTTTCGGCCGGATCGCAGATACCGGTCGATGCGCGGCAGGTGGTCGTCGTGCCCGAAAGCGTGTCGACGGGACACGTCGCTGCCCCGCCGGTGCAGTTCTCCGACGGATCGCAGACGCCGGTCGATGCGCGGCAGAGCGTGGTCGAGGCGGACAACGTATCGGCAGGACACGCGGCGGAAGTGCCGGTGCATTTTTCGGCCGGATCGCAGACGCCGGCCGACGCGCGGCAGGTGTTGGTCGAAGATACGAAGGTATTGGCGGGACACGTGACTGCGGTGCCGTTGCAGTTCTCGGCAACGTCGCACACGTCGGCCGACGCGCGGCACACGGTCGTCGAATCGGCCACGGTGTCGGAGGGACAGGCCGTGGAGGTGCCGGTGCAGTTCTCGGCGACGTCGCAGACTCCGGCCGCTGCGCGGCAGACCGTGGTACTGGGATTGACGCTGTCGGTCGGGCACACGGCATCGGTGCCGGTGCAGCTTTCCGCAACGTCGCAGATTCCGACGCTCGCGCGGCACGTGTGGGCCGCGGTCTGGAACGTACAGTTGTTCTTGCAGCAGGAGCTGGCCAGGCCGTTGATCGCAGCGCCGAAGTCGCAGTCCTCTCCGGCGTCCAGGACTCCGTTTCCGCAGTTGCCGGCAAGGGCCGGCGTGGCCTGCAGGAGGCCTGCCGCAAGAAGCGCCGACAGTGCAACGATCGAAATGTTCCTGGTCAGGCTCATGGCAACCCTCCGTAGCCCCGGCGCACGACGCGGCAGCCGGTCATCGAGCGAATCTGCACGTGGTTCCCCCCGCTCGCTGTCCCCGCGCGAGCGACGAACCGTCGACGTGTCTATCATGGCGACCCCCGGCGGAAAACACGCGAAAGCGCCAACTTGGCGATTTCGACGCGCGCCGTTGGCTCGCGGGTTTGGCGGAATTCCTGCCGAAATCCCCCGGATGCGCACGAGACTCTGCGGGCAGGCTTCGCCGTCCGATGGGACCGGACTTCGCTACAGCGATGCGACCAGCGCGGACAACCGCCCAGCGGCGAGCGCCGTCGCGTCCCAGGCATTTTCCATGAAAAGCTGCGCGGCCGCCGTTCGCTCCGCCGGCGGCGGCAGGTTTCCCAGAAACGCTTGAGCCCCGGCGGCGATCGCCGCCTCGTGCTCTTTCCAGAAACTGCGAACGCAGCGACCTCGCGTCGTAAAGTCCTTCTCGACTTCGCAGAGCAGCTGCTTGAACAGGCGCCAGGCACCGGCGGGGCCGTCCGAACACAGTGCGTAGGGAAGTGGAGCGCCTACGAAAACCGGCAGGTAAGGAACAACACAGGGGTTGCCGAGGGCCATCCAGGCCAGCAGCGGCCCACCGTCCGGGCCGGGAAGCTCGACGACCATCGATGCAGTGGTCGTGCCGACCGGGTCGGCGTGCATGCATACGCTGAAGTATTTCTCGTCGTCGGGAGAAGCGCCGGGCGCGTGCACGTCGCCGCTGCCGTAGTGGTCGCGCATCACACGCTGGACCGAGGCGACATCGAGGCCGGCGGACTCGAGCGCTTGGCAGGTCGTCGCATAGCGACCCGACGAGATCACTGCCGGGGCCAGGTCGAGGTTGCGATACGCGCGCGCGAAATCGAAGCGCACGCCGGTCGGCTCCGGCCACCAGTCGCGCGCGATCGCGTGCTCGATCGTGTCGTGGCCGAGCTCGTCCCAATCGGTCGTGATCGAAGCGTGATTGCTGGCGGCCAGCGCTCCGTCGGTCGCGCGCTTGAGAGCCCAGCGCGACGCGGAGGTCTCCAGCAGCAGCGCCTCGCGGGCATCGGCGATCAGGAAGGAGTTGTGGTACGGCCAGTGCGTGTCGCTGTAGCCCGATCCTCCCTGGCCGTAGCGCTCGACCAGCTCGATGATCACGCCGGCCGCCGCACCGGCGCTGGCGCCGCGCTCCAGTCCCAGTCGAACCAGGTCCATGCCGAGTAGCCCGGTATCGGCAACCGCGTCGCGCGTGAAGATCGTGTGGTTGCCGATCGCGACGCCCATTTCGTTGACGCCGTGCTCGAGTCCCCACAGCCAATTCGGCCTCGCTCCGACGAGCGCGAACGTCTCGGGCACCTGCTCGATCTCGACGTACTGGCAGCGCAGCGTCTCGCCTTCGCGAAAACGCGTCGCCGGCTCCCAGAACAGCGGCTGGCACTCGAGCGCGGGACGGTCGGAATTCTTTGAGAAGATCGTTCGGCCGCTCTGCGTGCGGTTGCCGAGAGCGACCATGCTGTCGCAGCTGACGCGGATGCTCGTGGCCGCAGGTTTCACCGCTCGATGTTTTCCACGACGACCGACGCGAGCGCCAGCGGTTCGGCATGCGTAAGGGTGATATGGATCGCATCGGCTCCGAGCGCCCTGGCCCGCTCGGCGACGCGCCCGTGCAGCTCGATGCGAGGCGCGCCCGAGCCGGCGCGCACCACCTCGATGTCGCGGAATGCCATCGCGATGCCTTCGGCGCCGAGCGCCTTCATCACCGCCTCCTTGGCCGCGAAACGTGCCGCGAAGCACTCGGCGGGATCCCTGCGCGCTTCGCAGAAGCTCCGCTCCCGTTCGGTGAAGACGCGCTCGCGAAAGCGCAGGCCGCGCCCCGGGCCATTGGTAGCCCTGCGCATGCGATCGATCGCGACCGCGTCGATGCCGATTCCGATGACCGCCACCACCCGCTCCGTCAGCACGCGCCGCAGCTGTGGCAGGTGGCGACGTCGCAGGGGCCGGTCTCGCGCTCGGCCAGCGCGCGGCGCCGCTCGGTCCACAGGTACGAGCGCTCGATGTGATGGTCGATGAAATCCCAGGGAAATACGGCGTCCTTTTCGTACTCGCGGTGCACGAACGCGTCGAGGTCGAGACGAACGTCGTGGTGGCCGCGGCGGATGTCGCCGAGCACCTGCCACCATCCGCGCTCGCTGCGCGCGAGCGCCTCGATGACCGAGGCGACGCGGCGGTCGCCGCGGCTGAGCAGGGTCTGCAGGTAGGCCTCGCGCGGCGAGTCCGCGTCCAGGTCGACGTTCGACATGCGCCCGGTGCGGCGGCGGATGTACGCGATGCGCGACTGCGCGACGCCGACGGGCAGCATCGGGTCCCACTGGAACGGCGTCCACGGCTTGGGAACGAAGGGATTGAGCGAAACCGTGATGCGGCCGACGCGGCCGCGCCGGCGCCCGTGGCTGGCCATCTGATCGCGGATCTTGGCGGCGAGATCGCAGATTCCGTCGAGGTCGGCTTCGGTCTCGGTCGGCAGCGCGCACATGAAGTAGAGCTTCATCGAGTCGACGCCGTCGCCGGCCATCAACTCGGCGGCGCGCAGGATCTCGGCCTCGGAGAGGTTCTTGTTGATCACGCGGCGCATGCGCTCGGAGCCGGCCTCCGGCGCAATCGTCACCGATTTCGTTTTCGTGCGCGCCAGCGCGGCCGCAAGTCGCGGACTGATCTGGTCGGCCTTGAGCGACGACGGCGACGCGCGACCTCCCGCGTCCGCGATGCGCTCGCACGTCGACGCGATCGACGGATGACTGGCCATCTCGGCGCCGACCAGCCCCACCGTTGCCGCGCTCGAGCACGAAAGGCCGGCGATGGCCTGCGACGTCAGCGACTCGGCGCTTCGGTGGCGCACCGGGCGGTACATGAACCCGGCTGCGCAGAAGCGACAGCCCCATTCACAGCCGCGGCTGGCTTCGACGAGGAAGTAGTCGCCGAACACGGAGCCCGGCGCGACGACCGCTGTCGCGGTCGGGAACTTGTCGAGGTCGCTCAGGTAGCGGCGGCGGACCACCGGCGCGACGCCGGGCGCGGAAATCCGTTCGCAGAGATTTCCGTCGTCGCCGTAGACCTCCTCGTGGAGATTCGGGCGGTACGCGCCCTCGACGCGGGACATCTCGTCGAGAATGTTTTCGCGAGAGAGGCCGGTCCACGACGGCGCACCCGCGAAAGCCTCCGGCACCATCTCTTCGGCCTCGCCGACCAGGAAGAGGTCGAAGAACGGCGCCACCGGCTCGGGATTGAGGAACGTCGCCGGGCCGCCGGCGACGAGCAGAGGCCAGCCGCGCGCTCCGGCGCGGCGGTCGGTTGCACGCGCAGGAATGCCCGCTCCATCGAGCATCCGCACGATGTTCGGGTAGTCGCTCTCGAACGACAGCGAGAACGCGACGAGGTCGAAGTCGGCTGCCGAGCGTCCGCTCTCCTCGGTAACCGGCCTGCTGCCGTCATCCGAAAGGAAGAGGCGCTCGCAGACGACGCCGGGAGTGGTCGCAAGGATGCGGAAGACGGCCTGGTAGCCGAGATTGGCCATGCCGACGGCCCACGTGTTCGGGTAGGCCAGGCATACCGAGACGGGGCCCGAAGCGTTGGGCCGAAACAGCAGGCGTTCTCCGGGGCGAGTCAAGCCGGCCGACTATACGCGGGAGCGGAGCCGGGCACCACGCGCGATGCATGGGGTCAGGCACCACGGCCGCAGCGCTTCGCATCATGCGAAACGTTGCGAATGCCGTGGTGCCTGACCCCGCTAGAAGCCGAGGAAAGGCTGGTAGTCGAGGTTGTTCGAATCGCCGATCTTGAACAGGTGGCCGGCGCCGTAGAAGGTGCCGAGCCACGAGACCTGCTTGCCGAACTTGAGGCGCCCCTGCGCGCAGAAGACGGTGCCGGAGCCGTTCATGTGGTCGCCGAGCACGCACTTCTTGCCCTTCGCGTAGATCAGCAGGTTCTGCGCCTGCAGGTCGCCCTGCAGCGCGACGACGCTCAGCAGCTTGAGCGTGAACTTCTTCTGCACGCGCAGCACGACCACCGTGTTGGGGTCGCCGCCGCCGTCGATCATCAGCGAGACGTTGCGGCCTCCGCGAATCTGCACGTAGTCGATGACGTTGACGCTGCCCGGGTTCGGCGCCGTGATCGTCAGGCTGCCGAACGACTTGATCGTCGTCTTCGGGAAGCTCGCCGAGCTGCCCAGCCCGTCCAGCACCGCCATGATGTCGGGGTACTGGTTGCGCGCGTGGTCGCAGATCGGCTCGAACGGATGCGAGCCGGTAAGATCGTAGACGCCGCCCGGCGGTTGGCTCTTGCTCGTCAGGCTGCCCGGCGCGAGCGACGAGACCTGGATGTCGAGGTCCGGAAGATGCGCGTCACGCGGACGCGCCTTGACGCCGCCGCCGCCGGAGAGACAGTCGCCGGCGAACTCCATGTCGGGAGTCAGCCGGATCGCCCTCGTGCCGCTGGTCAGGTTCGACGCGATGTTGCCGTCCACCACCGTCGTGTTGCCGACTTTCGTGTAGCCGCCGCAAAGGGAGCCGTCGACCGTCGCGCGGGTGTTGACCTTGAGCGCATCGTGCTTCGGGTCCTGGCGCTCGACCGCGATCCACGGACAAAGGTCGAGCAGCACCGTCTGGTGGCCCTGGCACTGCGCACTGACGCACTTGTCGTCGATCGTGCAATCGTTGTTGTCGTCGCACGGCGTGTCGTCGGCCACCGGCGTGTTGACGCACTGGTCGGCTTCGTCGTCGCAGGAATCGTCCGTGCAGATGTTGTGGTCGTCGCAGGTCTTGGCCGTTCCGAAGCAGACGCCGCTCTGGCACGAGTCGTTTTCGGTGCAGAACAGGCCGTCGTCGCACGGCGAGCCGTCCGCATCGTTCGCGCTGCAGTTCTGGGCGTCCTCGTTGCAGCTCTCCGCGCAGTTCCCGTCTCCGTCGGGACCGGGACACGGGTTGCCCGAATGGCCGCAGGCTCCGTTGGCGCAGGTGTCGGTGCCGTCGCAGAAGATCCCGTCGTCGCACGGGTTCGTGTTCGGCGCGTTGACGCACTGGCTGCCGGCCTCGTCGCAGGAGTCGTCGGTGCAGTCGTTGTTGTCGTTGCAGGTCTTCGGCGTTCCCGAGCAGGCGCCGCCGCTGCAGGTGTCACCCTCGGTGCAGAACTTGCCGTCATCGCACGGGGCGGTGTTGTTGGTGTTGACGCACTTCTTGCCGGCCTCGTCGCAGCTGTCGTCGGTGCAGTCGTTGTTGTCGCTGCAGTTTTTCGGCTGGCCGCCGCAGGAACCTGCGCTGCAGGTATCGCCGGTCGTGCAGAACAGGCCGTCGTCGCAGGCATTCGAGTTCGGCGTGTTCACGCACGAAGCGGACTGCTCGCTGCACGAGTCGTCGGTGCAGTCGTTGTTGTCGTTGCAGCTTCGCGGCGAGCCGGAGCACGATCCTCCCGAGCAGGCGTCGCCGGTGGTGCAGAACAGCCCGTCGTCGCACGCAGCCGTATTGTTGGCGTGGAGGCACTTGGCCTGGGCGTTGCTGCAGGAGTCGTTCGTGCACGGGTTGCTGTCGTCACAGTTGACCGCCGTGCCGACGCAGGAGCCGGCGCTGCAATGGTCGCCGGTCGTGCAGAACTGCCCGTCGTCGCAGGAACTGGCATTCGGCGTGTTGACGCAGGCGTTGGTGTCCTCGTTGCACGAGTCGTCGGTGCAGACGTTGTTGTCGTTGCAGCTGCGCGGCGTGCCGGCGCAAACACCGCCCGAGCAGGTGTCGCCGGTGGTGCAGAACAGGCCGTCGTCACAGGAATTGGTATTGTTCGTGTTGACGCAGCGGTCGTTGGCCTCGTCGCAGCTGTCGGTCGTGCAGACGTTGTTGTCGCTGCAGTTTCGCGCGGTGCCGACGCAGGAGCCGGCGCTGCAATGGTCGCCGGTCGTGCAGAACTGGCCGTCGTCGCAGGTCGCCGTGTTCGGGTTGTGGCTGCAGCCGAAAGAGTCTCCGAGGCCGGAGCCGACGGCGTTGCAGACTTCGTCGGTGCAGACGTTGTTGTCGGTCGAGCAGTCCGCGTTGGACGAGCAGTGCGGCGTGCGCATCGTCGTGTTGACGACCTGGCACTCGCATTTCGACTTGGTGGCCGGGTAGGCGTCGGCCGGACCGTTGCACGCGGGCATCGTGTTGTTGTCCCAGCTCGTGCACACGACCATGTCGAAGAAGCCGTTGTTGTCGTTGTCGACGCACTTGGTCGTGACATTGTGCACCGGCACGGTGATCGCGTTGCCGTTGTAGTCGCCGCACTGGTCGTGGTCGAGGTCGGCGTAGCCCGAACCGAGGGGAATGATCGAGACGTTGCACGTGCCGGTATACGCCTGCGTGCCGTCGGTGCTGATGTAAAAGCCGACGTCGTAGCGATTCGTGCTGCCGGATCCCACGCCGACCAGGCCGTCGAACGTCAGCGTGTCACCGAAGTTCTGGCAGCCGGCGCCGACGATGTTGGTCACCGTGATCGACGAGATCGCAAAGTCATTTGCCGTGCAGTTCAGGCCCGAAATGCCCGACGCATCGGCCATGCACTGGCCTGCTCGCGCCGAAGTGGCTGGTATTGCAATCGCGAGCGCGGTCGTCGCTGCAATCGCCAGCAGGGTTCGCGATCCCTTACCGGCCGTCTGCGTCAGTGTACGGATATCCATGCTTCCGCCCTTTTCCCCCGGCATCCCGCACCGCTTCCCGGCGATGCGGGCCGGAACTCGAAGTCCGCCGCCCGTGCCTCGAAGGCGCGGGCGGGACTTGCCCCCTAGGCCAATTGAACCGTCCGGCACCACCCCGCGCCGGACGGACGCTCTCCCCCCTTACCAGACGGGCGTGGCCCTGACCAAGCGGGGAAGCCACTTCGCGCGAAAATCCGCTGGGATGCGGTCCGTCTTGCCCACGGCGGGTGCGATTCCGGGTTGCCGCTGTGCGTCGGCCGGCCAGGTAGCCGGCGACGCGCGAGGGCGGCGAGGCGAGCCGATAGCGCCCCCGGCGCAGGGCGAAACGGATCAGCGGGGAGAGTGGCCGGCAGCCGGCTTCGGCTCAACACCGAAGCCGGCGCCTGCGGGAATCAGTAGGACAGCGCGCAGTACCCGCCGGTGGCGTTCACCCAGTTGCGCTGGATCAGGAAGTCGCGCGTTCCGAGCTTCATGTTGGCCTGGCCGCCGCCGGTGGCGCCGTAGGTGCTTCCGAAGGTCCACACGCACTTGTCGGCGTTTTCCTGGCCGCGCTGGTCGTACCACGCGTTGAGGTCGGGATCGGTCACCGACTCCTCGAGCTCGTGCGAGATGATGCTCGCCATGCCGTCGGCGCCGGCGTTGCCGTTCGGGCTCGTGGTCTGGGCCTCGCAGGCGTTCGGGCATCGGTCGGGATTGCCGATGAACGCGTACTTGATGTCCGTCGATGCGATCGTCGCGTGCGTGTGCCAGCCGCAGTACTGGGTGCAGAATCCCGACGACGCCGTGACGTCGGCGGAAGTCAGCACGAAGTAGACGCCGTGGACATCGGCAGGCAGGCGCCCGGAGGTGATCGCGGAAGAGACGACGGCCTGGATTGCCGAATCGGTGAGCGAGGTGCCGTGCGAGTACGCATCGGTGGTCGAGGTGCCGTACGTGACCGAGTTGCTGACGTGCGTGACGCTCGCGTTGTAGTACGTCGTGTTGATGTTGAAGTACGGCGACGTCAGGTTCTTCGCCAGGTCCGTCAGGATCGTCGTCGCCGAGTTGCCCGACCAGTTGCCGTACCAGATGTAATAGACGTGGTTGGTCCCGAGCATCACGGGGCCGCTGTGATAGCTGATGCCGTTGGTGGCGCCGCCGCCGCCCGGCGAGCCCGGGCCACCGTGCGGATTGCCCTGCCCGCCGCGCATGTCGCCCGAGTCGCCATGGATGATCTCGGGTTTGCCGTATCCCTTTCCTGTCGGCCTCATCTCGACGTGGTCCTGGGCGAGCGCGAGGTTGCCGGTGAAAAACACAGCGGCGCAGGTGAGCGCGGCGAGAGTCGAACGAGCAGCAATGGTCATCTGGAATTCCCCCTTGGCCGGTAATCGGTGACGCGGGACGGGCAGCGAAAGCGGTGCGGGCCCGAGCGCTCCATTATCTCATGGAGTTCGCGGATGTTCCGCACGGGAATCACCCATCCGGGCCGAACGCTGAGGCGCCATTTAGAAGGAACCCGGCCGGGATCGCAATGGCATTTTGATCGACGAATAAAAATCATCCCCCGGCTGGGGCCTTCGGGGGGAGAATGGCGTGCGGGTCCGAGAAGCGGATCAGCATCATCTGGACGGCATGCGCGACGAGGCGCCGCCCCGAATCCCGGATCGTGACCTCGGCAGACGCATAGCGTCCCCGGCCCAGTGGCCCACCAGGCGCGTGACAAACCATTCGTCGGCCGTGTCCGCGAAAAAACGCATCGAAAGATCGACGCTCGGAGCGTGAAAGAAGCGGTACCCGCGACCGAATCGGAGATGCACGCAGCGGCCGTCACGCAGCAGTCTCGCGCTTCAGCCGTCCTTTCGATGACAGACGGCCTGCACCTTGTTTCCGTCCGGATCGCGGACGTAGGCGCCGTAGTAGTTCGGATGGTAGTGGGGCCTCAGGCCCGGTGCTCCCTCGTCGCTGCCTCCGTTGGCGAGCGCCACGCGGTGGAACTCGTCGACCGTACGCCGCGAATCGACCTTGAACGCGGCGTGCACGCCGTTGCCCGGACCGGCAGCGCCGCCATCGAACGGCGACAGGATGAACAGCTTCTCGCCGGTCGGCGTTCCGTACGCGAGCACTGTCGGCGCCTTGAACAGCACCGGATGACCGAGCGCGGCCATGACGGCGTCCCAGAAGCGGGCCGCGCGATCGAAATCGTTGGTGCCGAGGGTGACGTGGCTGTACATCGACGTGTCTCCGCTGCCCTGCCGTGGTCGTGCCAGGGACTGCGGCGCTTTCAGCCGAGAATGCCTGCAACGTAAAGCGGCAGCCGCATGCGGGCGGGTCTTGCACGCGCCCCGCCGAAGTGGCGACGGGCACAGCGGCGCCGCGAAGACCGCGCCGGGCTTGAACCGCACCGTCGGGCGACCTATCCCTCCGACGCAATGTCACTGCGCACCATCTGCATCTCCCTTACGCAGGAGTCGGGCGGCGAGGCGATCGGCCACGCCGTTGCCGAGACACTCGGCTACCGCTTCGTCGACGAAGAGATCATCTCGAAGGCGGCCGAGCTGGCGAGCGTCGAGCCGGAGCGCGTGATCGCCGCCGAACAGCAGCAGCCGCTGATGCAGCGGCTGCTCGACAGGCTCCCGTCGGCCACGGCAATGGTCGAATCGCTGGTTCGAAGCGGGAGAGCGACGACCGGCCCGCCGGTGACCGGCGACGAGCTGCGGGAGATCATCCGCGAGGCGATCCACGAGATTGCCGACATCGGCAACGTCGTGATCGTCGCGCACGCGGCCTCGATCGCGCTGGCGGGAAAACCGGGAGTGCTGCGGGTGCTGGTGACGGCGCCCGAGGAGACGCGCATCGATCGCCTCGCCGAGTCACGCCTGCTCACGCGCGTCAACGCGAGCCTCGTGATCACCGAATCCGATATTGCAAGGCGAGGATACTTCCAGAGCTTCTACCGCATCGAAGACGAGCAGCCGACGCTCTACGACCTCGTCATCAACACCGAAGTGCTGACGACCAGGCGCGCGACCGAAATCATCCTGGCGGCGGTGCGGGACTGACACGGGCGGGCTCCTGGGGTCAGGCACCAGAGGAATAGTGCCCTATTACTCTGGTGCCTGACCCCAGC